>JAYVQD010000172.1:0-2252 GCA_043777275.1 Nitrosomonadales bacterium | reverse complement strand
GATCGGTAATCGTGTACAGCGGCGGCGCGTTCGATATGGCCTGATCCGGGCGCAGCTCCTGACCGGGGTTGATATTTTTCTCGACCACCACGCCGGCGATCGGACTGGTCAGCGTATAGGTCTGGTCGACGCCGCGGCCGGCGCCGCCGTAAAGTTCCAGACGCCGGCGCGTGCGGGTGAGTTCGGCTGCCGCACGTGCTTGGTCCGCTTCGGCGACGTGCACATCCTTGCGTGCAGCCACGCCGTTTTGCTCCAGCTCGCGCAGGCGCGCAATATTTTTTTCCGCCAGTGCGTAGTCGCTCTCTGCGCGCCGCGCATCGGTTTGCGCCTGGCCAAAATCCGGCGAAGCTATCACCGCCAATGCCTGTCCCTTGGTCACGGATTGCCCGGCCTGTGCCAGGATGCGTTCGACTCTGCCGGCGAACGGCGTATACATGCGCACCGTGCGGTCTTCATTCCAGGTGACGCGGCCGTTCAAATGGGTGGGCGGCACTGTCTGCATCTTGATCACCAGCGATTTGATGTTGTTGATCTGTGGCGCGCCCGCGGGGAACACGACGCTGTCGCCCTCGGTGCGCGCTTCAGGCGGCGCCACAGCTTCCGGCGCTTTGCTGCACGATGCCAGCGCCAGCGCGAGACTTATGATGGGGATGAGTAGCGTGCGCATGGGTTTCATTGTGTTAGGCAGTCTTAATACTTTGCTGTAACGGGCGCCGTGGTTGCCGCCCGCCACGCGGCCAGTGCCTTGGCGTAATCGGCTTGCACGGCTATGGATTCCAGCCGTACCGCGATGAGCTGGCGCCGCGCATCCAGTACATCCATCACCCCGATGGCGCCTCGGCTATAGGCGAATTCGGCGCCCTGTGCGGCTTTTTCTGCCGCGGCGAGCAGCACCTCTCTCAGGCGCTGCACGCGTTCGCCGGAAGAGGCCACGTCGCTTGCCGTCTTGCGTATATCGGCTGCGGCGACTGCTCTGAGGCGTTGCAGGTTTTCCTGGGCCGCCTGCAAATCGGATTCCGCGCGGCGGATTTCACCGTCGTAGTAATAGCGCGTAAACAGCGGCACGCTTACGCTGAGACCGGCGCTGCTGCGCGGTTCGTTGCCGGGAAAACGTTCAAACTGCACGCCGGCGGTGATGTCGCGCGTGCGCAAGGCGCGCGCCAGATCGCGGCTTTTCCCTGCTGCGGCGACCCTCGCCTGCGCGGCCTGCACATCGGGCCGCGCGTCGATAACGGCATCCGCAGATTGCAGTTCCAGTTTTTCCAGCTCGGGCCAGTTGTCGACCGCGCGCAGCCGGGCGGCGTCACGATCGGTGCCGATCATATAGGCAAGGGCTGACTGGGATTTCTCCACGTCGGCCTGCGCGCTGCGTTGATCATTGCGTGCGCGCAGCGCATCCACGTTCATGCGCGACACATCGACCGCAGCCACGTCGCCAGCCTTGAGGCGTATATTGAGGGCGTCTATCGACTTCTGGAACAGTGCCGCGGTTTCGCCGGTGATGCGCAGTTTTTCCTGAGCCTGCAGCAAATCGTAATAAGCCGCGTGCAGGGCGACACGCTGAAGGCGTTCCACATCACGCTCGTCGCTGCGAACCGCCGCAAGAAGCGATTGCGCATTCTCCGTGCGCAATCCCGCCTTGTTGCCGCGCTCGAACAACTGGCTGAGACCGACTGTAGTGTTGATGCGCTTATTGACCAGTGAACCGCCGCCGAGGGTGCTGGAAATACTCGAGGTGCCGATGGAAAGATTGGGATTGGGGTGTGCGCCGGCGGTGATGACGTCGGCTTCGGCGCCTACAATCGCGCGCCGTGCGGCTTGCAGTTCGCGGCTACGCTCCAGGAACATTGCCTCCGCCGTGCGCAGGCTGAGCGCCTCCAGCACGGTCGTCCCGGCAACGGTTTGCGCATTTGCGGCGCATGCAAACCAGCAAGCAACCAGAGTCGCCAGGACAGTTGGAATATTTTCTTGTATTCTGATAAAAAAATTCATAAAAACAATTAGTTATGAGGGATTATTGCACATCGTGGACGGCGCAGTTTAGCGATGGCTCCTTACGCGGAACTGACTAAACTAAAGTTCCTTCGACCGGAAGCGCGTTTGCTGTTGAGTTTTACGAGGGAGAAAGCGATAAATGGGGCGTAAATCGGGCCGCGGGTGATGGCACATGCGCCGCGTTCGTGGCATTGGCGAAATCGTCCGGTGCGGCTGGTGGACGGCACCACCGTCACCATGCCGGATACGCCAGCCAA
>JAYVQD010000171.1:0-8718 GCA_043777275.1 Nitrosomonadales bacterium | reverse complement strand
ACCGCAGCGATGAGGGCGCGGAGCGCCCGAAGCGCGAAGGCCGACTCGGAATCGCCAAACTAACAGGCACACATTTACAGAACGAATGTTGCACTAACGCAAGTTTCCGCAAACTCCAGAACATTGCAATTGCAACATAACCTTGCCTTACCCGAAACAATACGGGAACGCTTACAACATACACTGCGTCGTCCTCTACGTTAGAAAATGCTGATAACCTGTTGATTTCATGAGCCGCCTCGGAAAACTCCTCGTCAACTGGATTGCTCTGGCAGCCGTAACGGCGCCTTGTGCCGGTACATATGTTGCCAGTGCCCAGGTGACCGCACAAACACCGTCATTTGAGTCGCTGACATTGCGTGCCGCTGAAGCGATCTTTCTCGAACACAATCGCGACCTTCTGGCAGCCCGCCGATTGATCGAAGGCGCCGAGGCCGACGTTATTACCGCGGGTGCTCGCCCCAACCCCAATTTATCCATCAGTACTTCCAGTATTTCACCTGGCACTCTGAGCGGCGGCTCACTCGCAAACAAACGCGTAGATAACATTATAGGTTTGAGCCAGGTATTTGAACGCGGCAACAAGGCGGGGCTACGTACGGAAACCGCTCAATCTCTTGTGACCGCGATACGCAGCGATCAGCGCGATGTAGAACGAACACAGCGCGTAGCCCTCCACGGCGCCTATTATGATTTGCTGCAAGCCCAGGAGAAAATGCGCATCACTGGCGAAACTGCTGAACTATTCCAGAAATCCATCAATGCCCTGAATATTCGACTCAAGGCTGGTGACGTCGCTGCCGTCGACGTATCACGCATGACTGTCGACGCCCTGCGTGCGCGCAATGATGCACGCTCCGCTCAATCTGACTTCGAAAAATCCCAGTCAGCACTGGCTTACATGATCGGGGCAGAGAACCATGCCGGGCGCTTGCGTGCCGTCGATCCCTGGCCCGCGCTGGAAATTACCGATCTGAAAACCGCTATTTCCGTGATTGAGTCGCGCCCGGATGTGCAGGCGGCACAGGCACGTATCGCTGCAGCGGACAAGAATCGCGAACTTGCACGCGCACTGCGCACGCGCGACATCACGGCCGGCGTACAATTTGAGCGCTTTCCGGGGAACGACCCGCGCAACAGCGCCGGCTTCAGCGTCAGCGTGCCGCTGTTCACACGCTATTATTATGATGGTGAAATCCGCCGCGCGGAGTCCGATTTCGAAGGGGCGCAGGAGAACCTGCAACGCATCCGGGCGATGGCATCGACTGAGATTCGTAAAGCGGCAAGCGACTTGTCATCATCGGCCGAGCGTGTGCAGCGCTTGCGCGAAGTGCTGCTCGCCGCTGCCGAAAAGGCCGCGCAGGGTGCGGAATTCGCTTATAGCCGTGGCGCCATCGGTGTGATGGATGTGCTGGATGCCCGCCGCCAACTGACTGCGGCACGATTGGAAGCCGTGGCCGTGCAGGCCGATTACGCCAAGGCACTTGCCGTTTGGCGTGCCGCAACCACCACATCCAGTAACCCATAGAGGTCAATGTGAAAAAAAAGCGTCTATATGTAATGATTTTGGCGCTGGCAGTTGCAGCACCAGTTGCCTACATAATCATTTCCCGGCAGCACAATCCTGCCGCAACGGCTACCGAAAGCAAACCGGCAGAGAAGTCTCCTGCCGCCAATCAAGTCCGTTACGCCCCTCAATCCCCCCAGCTCGCCTATTTGCAGGTGCTATCCGTGCTCGCGCTGCCCGAACCCCTCATCGAAGCGCTGAATGCTCGCATTACGTATGACGATAACGTCACTGCCCGGCTTAGCTCCCCTATCGCCGGGCGAATCGTCAAGATTGGTGCACAGGCCGGAGATTCAGTGCGCGCTGGTCAACCACTGCTTTGGATTGACGCTCCTGAATTCAGCAGTGCCATAGCGGACCAGGCTAAAGCGCAGGCCGATATCAATCAAAAAAAGGCTGTTTATGCACGTGCGGAATCTCTCTACGAAGGCGGAGTGCTGGCACGCAAAGATATGGAGTCCTCGAAGGCGGATCTGGCCTTGTCCGAAGTGGAGAATCGTCGTGCACGGCGACGTCTGGGCAACCTTACGCAGGGATTGGCCAGCGACATGGACAAATATGTATTGCGGTCTCCCTTAAACGGCGTGGTTTCGAAGCGAAAGGCAAATCCGGGCAGCGAAGTTCGACCAGAAACACCGGATCCATTGTTTGTCATTACCGATCCAACACACCTGTGGATCATCATCGATGTGCCCGAGAAATATATCGGCAAGGTTAGTGTTGGGCAAAAGGTTGCGGTTGAGGTCGATGCGTTTCCCGGTGCGGATTTTGTGGGGCAGATTTCCTCCATAGGCGAAGTGCTGGACCCCGCAACCCGCCGCGTTCAGGTGCGCTGCACCATAGAAAATCCTCAGCGCCGCCTCAAGCCTGAAATGTTCGCACGAGTCACACCGATGGTTGATGAAAGCCGAAAACTCGTCAGAATCCCCAACGGCGCAATCATTACCGAAGGACTGTACAGCTTCGTTTTTATCGAAAAAGAGCCGGGCTTGTTTGAACGGCGGCGCATATCCCTCGGGTTGCAGGGCCGTGAGGAAAGCTACGTCAAGGAAGGCATTAAGGAGGGTGAGCGTGTCGTAATCAGTGGCGCCCTCCTCCTGAACGCGGAACTGGCTGGCCGCACCTAATCAGCATGGATACCTGACCACCGGTCACAAATATGATTGAAAAGCTGATTACTTTTGCGCTCCAGCAGCGCGTGTTTGTGCTGATCATCGCCATCGTGGTGGCCATTGCAGGATGGCGGGCGTGGACTGGATTGCCAGTAGAGGCATTTCCCGACGTGCAGGACGTGCAGGTCCAGGTCATAACCCAAGTCCCGGGGCAAGCGCCCGAGGAAGTTGAACGGACGGTAACGCTCCCCATCGAACGCGAAATGAGCGGTGTGCCCCGCCTGACACAACTGCGCTCGGTATCGATTACCGGCCTGTCAGTCGTCACGCTCACATTCTCCGACAACACCAATGACTATTTTGCCCGACAGCAGGTACTGGAGCGCCTGCAGAACGTCAGCCTGCCATCCAATATTCAGGCGACGCTTGCACCACTGACTAATGCCGTCGGCGAGATATACCGTTACGTACTGGATGCCCCGCCCGACATGCCATTGCGGGAAGTACGTGCCATTCAGGATTGGATATTGCGTCCGGCTTTACGCCAGGTAAGCGGGGTTGCCGACATCGTGGGTTTCGGCGGTGCGGTGAAGGAATATCAGGTACAGATTAATCCCACTGCATTGCGCAAGTTCGGCGTGACGATCGATCAGGTAGCGCAAGCGCTCAGCGCCAATAGCGCGAACACGGGCGGCGGCCTGCTGCGGCGTGGCGACGAAGCACTGGTGGTACGAGGCATAGGTCTGCTGAGCAGTATCGAAGAAATTTCTCAGATTACCATTACGTCGCGGGGTGGTCGCCCTATTGTGGTCGGTGATGTGGGTGCAGTTGTCATTGGCGACCGTCCCCTGTCCGGATTAGTCGCGTTCAATGAACGTGACAACGTTGTAGAGGGCGTCGTACAAATGATCAAGGGGCAGAACGCAACCGTGATCGTTGCCGACCTGAAAGCCGAGATCGAACGTCTGTCGCACAAATTGCCTCCAGGCGTGAAGATTCGCCCCTTTTACGACCGCACTGAGCTCGTTCAACATACGGTGCATACGGTGACCGAAAATTTGGCCGTGGGTGCAGCGCTGGTAGTCGGTGTATTGCTTCTGTTTCTACGTAACCTGTACGCAGCGTTTGCCGTTGCCACCATCATCCCGCTGTCCCTGCTCTTCGCATTTATCCTGATGGATTCGCGCGGGGTATCCGCAAACCTTATTTCACTGGGCGCGGTTGATTTCGGCATTATCATCGATAGCGCAGTGGTGCTGGTCGAAGCATTGATGGTACGGCTGGCAGCTGGCAGCGCCGACAACAATCCCATGCATACCGGACTGGCCTGGCGCATCCATACCTTGCGCGCCACAGTCGTCGACCTGGGTCGCCCCATCCTTTTTTCCAAAGCTATTATTATTCTTGCATTCCTGCCGATCTTTACGTTTCAGCGGGTGGAGGGAAAAATATTCTCTCCGGTGGCTTACACCCTTTCATTCGCGTTGCTTGGCGCCATCATACTGACGCTTACGCTGGTACCCGCGCTGCTCAGTTACGCAATGGCGCGCACCGATCTTGCGGAAAAACACAGTGCATGGATGCACTGGCTGCAGGAACGCTATCGGCGCCTGCTTGCGGTTGCGTTTACAAAACGCAAGATCGTGGTAGGGTCATCCGCACTCGCACTCGCTGGTACTCTGGCACTCACCCCTATGCTGGGCAGCGAATTCCTTCCAAAACTGGATGAAGGCAACATCTGGCTGACAATCACACTACCCCCCTCCACTGCGCTTGAGAAGACCAAGGATATTGAACGAAATGTACGCGCCATTCTGCGCACCTACCCCGAGGTTAATAACATTGTCACGCAATTGGGACGCCCTGACGATGGCACCGATCCCAAGGGCCCGAACAATCTCGAAATCCTTGCCGATCTGAAACCGCAAGCGACGTGGCGGTTTGCCAATAAAGAGAAAATGATCGCGGACATGACCGAGAAGATTCATGCATTACCCGGCGTGCCGACCAACTTTTCGCAGGTGATTGAAGACAACGTCAACGAAGCGCTATCCGGCGCCAAGGGCGAAATCGTCGTCAAGATTTTTGGCCCTAATTTACAGGTGCTCGAACAGAAGAGTGCTCAGGTAGAAAAGATTCTGGCGGGCATCAGAGGTGCAGCGGATGTCGCGGCTTTCAAGATCGGCGGGCAAACCGAACTCTATATTCAAATCGACCGCGGTCGCATGGCGCGTTACGGCATCAAAATCAGTGACGTCAATGCAACCATTCAAACCGCACTTGCGGGACTCGCGGTGAATTCTTTCTACGAAGGTGACCGCCGCTTCGATCTTACGATACGCCTGGCGGAACCCTTCAGAGACGCCGTGGACGATGTGCCTGATCTACCTATCGCACTCCCAGACGGTACGGGCTCGATACCACTTTCTGCCATTGCAAAAATCGATGTAAAACAAGGCGCGGGACGCGTATCCAGGGAATCGGGCGGTCGTAACGTCGCGGTCAAAGCCAATTTACTGGGCCGTGACCAAGGCAGTTTTGTAGAAGAGGCCATGGGCAAAGTCAATGCCGAGGTCAAACTGCCTCCAGGCTATTACATGACGTGGGGTGGTCAATTCGAGAACCAGCAGCGTGCAATAGCACGCCTCAAGGTAATCGTTCCGCTTTCTATATTGATGATTTTTGTACTCTTATTTTGGGCCTTTCAATCGATTCGGCCGGCCGTATTGGTGATACTGATGGTGCCCTTCACGCTTATCGGCGGCATGGGCGGACTGGCCATCGCCGGCCTGCATTTATCGGTTTCGGCCGCGGTAGGCTTCATCGCTGTCGCCGGCATTTCGGTGCAGAACGGCGTAATCATGGTGGAGCAGTTCCGGGAACTGTCGCAGAAAGGAAAACCCTTGATGGAAGCTGTGACAGAGGGTGCCGTTATGCGGCTACGCCCTATCGTCATGACTGCCCTGATGGCGGGTCTTGGACTGTTACCAGCCGCTCTGTCGCATGGTATTGGATCGGAGACCCAACGGCCCTTTGCGGTGGTCATTGTAGGCGGCATTGTTTCCGCCACGTTATTCACACTGCTGCTTCTGCCCACATTGTTCCCGTTATTTGTCGGCGAAAAAAGGGAGGAAGCATGAGGAAAAAGGCTGCAATTCAGTGGCTGGATCTACCGGAAGAACATAACTATCCGGCAGCAAAGTCGTACTTAAGCCTGATCTATGCGGAGCAGGTCGCAGCCAGTTTTGTGCAAAAACTAAGACGTGCGCCCGTCTCGAAGTTCAAAGCAAAGGATATTTTCCGAGCTTCGGGACTGTCGCTGCTGGGAATCAGCAATTCTCATGTGCAAAAAGATCGACAGAAAATCCTCGCTGGCCGCAAGCTTTCCCCGCTTCTTCTGGTAAGAGATAGTGACAACGGCAAAGTCATCATTGCCGATGGCTACCATCGAATGTGTTCGGTGTATTCCCTCGATGAAGACGCAGTAATATCGTGCAAGATCTTCTGACGATCCGACCATTTGCAGGTCGCCTGCATCGAGTCAAATACGGACACGTCACAAGCGCTGTGCAAATATTGCGGTCAATGCAACATACGCATTTAAACGCTTCACGATTCGCGCCAAACTCCACCTTTGAGCGGACTGTGCCGCGAACAATCGGAGCATGAAATCCATCCCTAAGTTCACCTTTCGCCATCAACTGCGTCAGCTCGGCCCAGGTCTAATTACAGGCGCCGCGGACGATGATCCGAGCGGTATCGCCACCTATTCGCAAGCCGGCGCCCAGTTCGGGTTCTCAATGTTGTGGACAGTGGTATTTACGCTGCCATTGATGGTTGCGATCCAGATCGTCAGCGCGCGCATCGGTTATGTCACAAGGCGCGGATTAGCCGCCAATATTAAGGCAAGCTTCCCACGCTGGGTGCTGTTTTCCGTAGTAGGCATGCTGCTTGTCGCCAACACGCTCAACCTCGCTGCCGACATCGCAGCAATGGCCGAAGCTTTACGCTTGCTGCTCGGCGGCTCGGCACATGTCTACACCGTAAGCTTTGGGCTACTGTGCCTGGTGCTACAGGTCTTCCTGCCCTACCAAATGTATGTACGCTGGTTGAAGTGGCTGACACTGGCATTGTTTGCATACGTAGGGGTCGTGTTCACCGTCCACCTGGACTGGTGGCAGATTGCGAACGAAGTCGTGCGACCGCGCTTGTCGTTGGGGACACAGGGCCACGAGATACTGTTGATGGTGGTGGCGGTGTTCGGTACTACCATCAGCCCTTATCTGTTTTTTTGGCAAGCGGCGCAGGAGATGGAAGACACGAGCGGTAGCGATCCGCATACGCCGGGTGAAGTACGCCAACATCTTCGGCGCATCAAAGTTGACACTGTCATCGGCATGACATTCTCCAATCTTATCGCTTTTTTTATAATTTTAAGCACGGCCGCCACACTGCATGCTTCCGGCGTCACTGACATCCAGACATCCGCGCAAGCTGCCGAAGCATTGCGCCCGATAGCCGGCGACTTCACTTTTCTATTATTCAGCCTGGGCATTATCGGCACCGGCATGTTAGCGGTGCCGGTGCTGGCGGGTTCGGCTGCCTATGCGGTAGCGGAAGCAGCTGGCTGGCGGGGTAGCCTGAGCCTGCGACTGGATAAAAACGAAGGACGGGGCTTCTATGGGGTGATTGCGGCGGCCACCGTAGGCGGCGTGATCCTGTGTTTCTCACCCACCGATCCGGTCAAGGAATTGTTCTGGGCAGCTGTAATCAATGGCGTAATAGCAGTGCCTATTATGATCGTTATGATGCTGCTGGCGTCACGGAGGGACATCATGGGCGTCAATGTCATAGGCTATCGCCTGCGTTGGCTGGGATGGATCGCCACGCTCGTGATGGCAGCAACCGTTATCGCCATGTTCACAACCAGTTGAGAAGCTGACTACGCCCACCGCGCATGCATTCAGTCGCGCTAGTTTCGATTAACCTATTTGTACTTCGTTACGATTGGAAGAAAATGTCCACCGAATCAAGCCCCAAAACGAGCCTCTGGTTCCACCTTGCCCAGGCAGCACGCATGCTTTTCTGGTTAGTCATCACTGCGCTCGTGCTGTTCCAGGTTTTCGGACCGCGCGATACGCCTCAAAAAGCACGCGACAATATCTTCAATCAACTTCAGAGCGAGCGCAAATCACGGGTTATTGCGCTGATACACAGGCAGGAAAGCCAAAGCATCTTCGGCGTGCAGGTGTCCAGCCACATCGACATTGAAGACTCCGAGGCTGTGTTGCGGGCCATTCGGCTTACGCCCGACGATCAGCCGATTGATTTAATTTTGCACACGCCAGGAGGACTGGTGCTGGCGGCTGAACAGATTGCGAAAGCACTGGCAGAACACAAAGGCAAGGTCACTGTGTTCATTCCTCACTACGCCATGAGCGGAGGCACTCTGATCGCGATGGCGGCTGCCGAAATTGTCATGGATCGTAACGCCGTTCTCGGCCCTGTCGATCCGCAAATTGGAGCATTCGCAGCGGCTTCCATACTGCGAGCAGTTGCGATAAAAAAAACACAAGCGAGTGATGAGACATTGATGCTCGCGGATATGGCGGCAAAAGCGCAAATTCAGGTTGCCAGCTTTGTGGCGGATCTGCTGTCCAAGCGCCTGCCCCGAAAAAAAGCTGAAGAACTCGCTGTAGCATTAAGCGAAGGCCGGTGGACACACGATTTTCCAATTAGTGTGCAAGCAGCGAAGGAATTAGGCTTTCCAGTAACCACCAATATGCCACGGCTAGTCTACGAACTGATGGATTTGTATCCGCAGGCGAACACGCGCCGACCTTCCGTACTATACATTCCGACACGCAGTCCAGAACCCATGAAAGGTGACACCGGAGTGTTCAAATCCAAACCTAATGAAACCAAAAAATAATTGTGACTGTTCAGTCCCTATGAAACGGGCCTTGAAAACGTGACTTTCGATGACAAAAGAAGACCAATGCAAGAAGACCAATGCAAACCCCAAACCCCAAACCCCAA
>JAYVQD010000170.1:0-2260 GCA_043777275.1 Nitrosomonadales bacterium | reverse complement strand
TCACCATGGAGCCGTATTACATGGCTGGTGACGAATACGCGAAATGGACACGCCGCGCCTACGACGAAGAAAAACGCGCGGTTGAGCGTTTAGGATTAAATAAGTAAGTTATTGTTTTTAAACAATATTTTTTAAACTCAAGAAGACAGGATTTCTCGCATCGCGTAGAATGCGCGCTTTCACAAAAGCGCCATTATGATCCGCACTCCCATTCGTACGCGATTTGCACCAAGCCCCACCGGTTACCTGCACATCGGCGGCGCGCGCACCGCGCTTTACTGCTGGGCCTACACCAAAAAACACGGTGGCACGTTTGTGCTGCGCGTCGAAGACACCGACCGCGAGCGCTCTACCGACGCCTCGGTGCAAGCCATTCTTGATGGCATGCAGTGGCTCGGGCTCGATTATGAAGGTCCGTATTTCCAGATGCAGCGGCTGGCGCGTTATCGCGAAATCAGCGATACCTTGCTGCGCACCGGCTACGCCTATCCGTGTTACGCCACCAAAGAAGAACTCGACGCCATGCGCGAAGGCCAGCGCGCGCGCAACGAAAAGCCGCGCTACGACGGCCGCTGGCGTCCCGAGAACGCGCTGCGCGCCGGTCTCACGCCACCCGCCGGCGCGCAACCGGTGATTCGCTTTCGCAATCCGGACGCGGGTGAGGTGACATGGAACGATGTGGTCAAAGGCCCGATCACCATCGCCAACAGTGAGCTGGATGATCTGGTCATCCTGCGCGCGGATGGCATTCCCACCTACAACTTCGGTGTGGTGGTGGACGACATCGATATGGAAATGACCCACGTGATACGCGGTGACGACCACGTAAACAACACGCCGCGGCAGATCAATATTTACAACGCGCTAGGCAAAACGCTGCCGCATTTCGGCCACGTGCCGATGATTCTGGGGCAGGACGGCGAGCGGCTGTCCAAGCGGCACGGCGCGCAAGGCGTGATGGAATATTGCGACGAAGGCTTTTTGCCCGAAGCGCTGGTGAATTACCTCGCGCGGCTGGGATGGTCGCATGGCGACAACGAAAAATTTTCGCGTGACAAACTGGTCGAATGGTTCGACTTCGAACACATCAGCCGCTCACCCGCGCGTTTTGATCCCGACAAACTGCGCTGGTTGAATCAGCAATACATCAAAGAAGCAGACAACGAGCGGCTGGCAAAACTCACGCTGCCGTTTTTGGAAAGAGACGGTTGCGTGGTCGGGCAGGGCGCACCGCTGGCGAGTGTGGTGGCGTTGCTTAAGGAACGCGTTTACACGATTGTGGAGCTCGCCGACGCGGCAGTGTACTTTTACCGCGCGCTGGAACCGTCCGACCAATTAAAGCGGCAGCACTACGCGGTCGACATCAAACCCGCGCTCGCGGATTTGATGTCGCGGCTTGCCAGCGTTGAATGGAACCGCACCAAAATCAACGAAGCGGTGAAGGCCGTGGTGGCTGAACACAAACTCAAAATGCCCAAATTGGCCATGCCGCTGCGCGTGATGGTCACTGGAGAAGCGCAAACGCCGCCGATAGATGCCACGCTGGAGTTGATCGGCCGCGAACAAGTGCTGGCACGCATGGCGAAACAATTGCAAGCCTTCCCCGCATAACGGTTTTTTCGGGTTTTTCTTCCTTTACAGGCAAGGGGGCACGCCGGTATAATTCGCAGCCTTTCGTGGGGGTATAGCTCAGCTGGGAGAGCGCTTGCATGGCATGCAAGAGGTCAGCGGTTCGATCCCGCTTACCTCCACCAAAACCGCATTCGAAATTATTAGAAATTCAGTTTTTGTTCCGTGGTTTTTCAGCAGTTGCTGTTTGTTGTTGCCTCGTTTGTCCCTATCGTCTAGAGGCCTAGGACATCGCCCTTTCACGGCGGTAACCGGGGTTCGAATCCCCGTGGGGACGCCAATCCGGCATAAAAGAGGGCACTTGTTTTGTGTCGGCTTTCTTTTCTGCCACTGCTCCGAGCAAGCGCCCGTAGCTGCCGGAGATTGTCGCGGTGTTGCCAGTGACGCGAATCTCATCCACCAACGCCGTCAAATAGTCCTTGGCGAAGGTCGAGGATGTATCTTCCAGCTTTGCACGGATCACCCTGGCAAACGCTTCCACCTGACTAGGCAGCACGCGCTCAATCGGCAATGCCTGACGCCGCCGTAAGCCTGCCATCTCCACCAGCACCCCCTCACGGCCCGCCTTGGCCTGCTGCATACGTCGCTGGAAGGTCTCATCCAGTGGAACCACACCCGACTCCAACGCGGC
>JAYVQD010000169.1:0-8735 GCA_043777275.1 Nitrosomonadales bacterium | reverse complement strand
GTGCGTGACCAATAAATCCGAGCGTTTTACGCTGCCGTTGCTCGATTACGTGTCGTTGTCGCAGTATTTTGTGAGCGTGGTGGCGGGCGACAAGCTGCCGCAGAAAAAACCCGACCCCGCGCAGTTGTTGTATGCGTGCGAGCAGTTGAATGTTGCGCCCATTGAAATGTTAATGATCGGCGATTCAATCAACGACGCGCAGGCGGCGCGCGCGGCGGGTTGCCCGATTTTTTGCGTGACCTATGGTTACAACGAAGGCCACGACGTGCAGACGCTGGATGTTGATGCTATAGTAGCGTCGCTGGTAGAGGCTACTCGATTGATTTCAAAGAAGAATTAGCGTATTGGTTATGAAATTGAAAAACGAAAATTCAGGCATGGCAGGCACATGTTGGCGCCGCTGGCGCCGCTGATTGTTTGCCCTTTTTGCGGCGTGCGCTATTACGCACGCAGCCTGAATAAACCGTTTTTTGTAGGGAGCATTTCATGACTGAAGCTGAATTCAAGCGGCTGGCGCTGGCAGGCTACAACCGCATCCCCCTGGTGCTGGAGACCTTTGCCGATCTCGACACGCCGTTGTCGATCTACCTCAAGCTCGCCAATAAACCGTATACCTATCTGCTCGAATCCGTGGTCGGCGGCGAGCGCTTCGGGCGCTACTCGTTTATTGGCTTGGCCGCCAAAACGCGCATCGAAGTGCGCGGTTATCAATGCACGGAGTTTTCCGGTAAATCAATCACCAAACAGATTACGGTGGACGATCCGCTGGATTACGTCGAAAAGTATCTCGCGCAATTCAAAGTGGCCCCGGTTGAAACAACAGCCAAGCTGCCGCGCTTTTGCGGCGGGCTGGTGGGCTACTTTGGCTACGACACCGTGCGCTACATCGAGAAAAAACTCGCGCACAAGCAAAAGCCCGATCAACTCGGCACGCCCGACATCGCGCTGCTGGTGTCGGAAGAAATCGCCATTGTCGATAATCTGTCGGGCAAACTGTTTCTGGTGGTGTACGCCAAGCCCACCGAGCCGGATGCGTATAAAAATACTCGCGCACGGTTGGCCGAGTTGCTGCAAAAATTGCGCGAACCGGTGGTGATTCCGCCCGCCAGCACGGCGGTCTCGGCGCAGGCGGTATCCGGTTTCGGTCAAGAGGCGTATCACATCGCGGTGGAACGCGCGAAAAAATACATTTTCGACGGCGACATCATGCAGGTGGTGCCGTCGCAGCGCATGTCCAAACCGCTGCGCGCGACGCCGCTGGCGCTGTATCGCGCGCTGCGTACGCTGAACCCGTCGCCGTACATGTTTTATTTTGACTTCGACAATTTTCATGTGGTGGGCGCATCACCGGAAATTCTCGCGCGGCTCGAAGGCGATGTCGTGACCGTGCGCCCCATCGCGGGCACCCGCAAGCGCGGCGCCACCCCCGAAGAAGACAAGGCGCTGGCGGACGAATTGATAGCCGATCCGAAAGAGCGCGCTGAGCACATCATGCTGATGGACCTCGGCCGCAACGACGCCGGGCGCGTATCGCAAATCGGCACAGTGCAGGTCACCGAACAAATGGTGATCGAACGCTACTCACACGTGATGCATATCGTGTCCAACGTCGAAGGCAAAATCAAACCGGGCCTGGGCGCCATCGACGTGCTGCGCGCCACCTTCCCCGCAGGCACGGTATCGGGCGCACCCAAAGTGCGCGCGATGGAAATCATCGACGAACTGGAGCCGGTGAAACGCGGCATCTATGCGGGCGCAGTGGGCTACCTGGGTTTTGACGGCAACATGGACGTGGCGATCGCGCTGCGTACCGGCGTGGTGAAAGACGGCATGCTCTACGCGCAGGCAGGCGGCGGCGTGGTCGCTGATTCGGAGCCCGAAGCCGAATGGCAGGAAACGCAGAACAAGGCGCGCGCTTTGTTGCGTGCGGCAGAGATTGCCGAGGCGGGGCTGGACAGCAAACTATAAAACTGTTTAAAAACAAGTACTTATGTATTTTCCTGTTACTACAGCGTTGGGCTCTTGAATTCCCCGCCCAGCGCCACCTGCGCCCACGGCGCAAGTTGCGCATCGGTGCTGAAACTAAAATGGCCCGCCGCTGCGTGCTGGTCGCGATACAGCCGCTGCATGGCGCTTGAATCATAGATGCCGTTGGCGCCGAGCATTTCAAACAGCGAATCGACCGCTTCGCCGAGCAGCTTCATGCCCATCGCGCAATTGCGTTTGTAGCGCAGCTTGGTTTCCATATCGAGCTTGCCGCCTGCGCGGTAGATGCCGTGCGCTTCGAGGCAATCATTGCGCAGCCATGTGCGCACCGCGTCGATTTTTGCGCCGGCCATGCCCACGCGCAGTTGCACCGCTTGAAAGTCGCGCATTTTCGCGCCGGTGTAGCTGGTGCTGCGTTGCTTCACCAGTTCGGTGGTCTGTTCCAGCATGTTGGTGGCGTTGCCCACCATGCAGCCCGCGATGCAGTGCCCGCCGAGCGACGGCGTGGGCACTTTGAACGTAGAGTTGGTGTGAATTTTCAAGCCCGGATATTCGTGCGCCGGGTTGGCAACGTGCATGGAGAGCGCGCGATGCGCGGGCACAAACACTTGGTCGCAGGTCACGGTACGGCTGCCGGTGCCGCGCATGCCCAGCGTTTGCCAATCGTCGATCACTGTAAACTGCGACTGCGGCACCTGGCACATCATCCAGTCGACGGGCTTGCCGTCGGCGTCTTTGACGACGCACGCGAGCTGTTCCCACGCCGAATGATCGACGCCGGATGAAAATCCCCATTTGCCGGTGAGTTCAATGCCGCCATCCACTTTGCGTCCCGTGCCTTGCATGAAGGCGATGCCGGAAGCGATCAGCACGTCGGGATTGGCGCCCCAGATTTCGTCCTGCGCCTGCTTCGGCCACAGCGCGAGCCCGCGATGGTGAGACGCAAGATTGGCGACCACCCAGCCGGTGGCCGCGTCACCGCGTCCGAGCATTTCCGGAATGTCGAAGTAAGCGACGAAATCCAGCTCCATACCGCCCCAAACCTTGGGCTGGATGTAACGCCACAGGCCGTTTTCATGCAGTGCGTTGACCACTTCGGGCACCAGCCGGGTGGCCTTATCGTTGGCCGCCGCGTGTTGCCGCAAAAAGGGAATCAGTGCGCGGGCACGTTCGATGGCTTCGTCGTAGCCGACGCTGGAAAAATCGCGCTGCATGGTTTTTTCGGGTGCATTCATAATGCTTGGCATCATAACGGTCGGGCGCGGCGCGCTCAACTGGATTGTCACATGGTGGCAGAACCCCGCAACCAGCGATCGGCGCCACGCCCAGCGTATAATATTCGCTATCCCATTAAGCCATTTTAAGCCTTTACCTGCCCTGCAACATGCTGCTGGTCATCGACAACTACGACTCGTTCACCTACAACCTCGTGCAGTATTTCGGCGAGCTGGGCGAGGACGTGCAGGTTTTTCGCAACGATGAGATCACGCTTGAAGGCGTCGAGCGGCTGAATCCGGCGCGTATTGTCGTTTCTCCCGGTCCCTGTACGCCCAACGAGGCAGGCATCTCGGTAGCGGCGATCACATACTTTGCGGGCAAGGTGCCGATACTCGGTGTGTGCCTCGGTCATCAAAGCATCGGCCAGGCGTTCGGCGGCAAAATCATTCATGCCAAACAAGTGATGCATGGCAAAACCTCGGAGATACGCCATCACGGTAGCGGCGTGTTCACGGGATTGCCCGCAGGTTTTCAGGCCACACGCTATCATTCGCTGGTAATTGAGCGCGAGAGCCTGCCAGATTGTCTTGAGGTCACCGCATGGACGGACGACGGTGAAATTATGGGCGTGCGGCACAAGACGTTGCCGATTGAAGGCGTGCAGTTTCACCCCGAGTCGATACTCACCGAGCACGGGCACGCCATGCTAAAAAATTTTCTGGAAGGAACCAAACGATGACCGGAGTCATGCCATGACACCGCAGGAGGCACTGGCACGAATCGTTGACCATCGTGAAATTTTTCATGAGGAAATGCTCTCGCTGATGCGCCAGATCATGAGTGGCGAGGTATCGGCTACGCTGATCGCCGCCATCATTGCCGGCCTGCGCGTCAAAAAAGAAACCATCGGCGAGATTTCCGCTGCCGCCGCGGTGATGCGCGAATTTGCCACGCATGTGCCTGTGCCCGACGCACCCAATCTGATCGACACCTGCGGCACCGGCGGTGACGCGGCACACACCTTCAACATTTCGACCGCCGCCATGTTTGTCGCAGCAGCAGCAGGGGCGAAAGTCGCCAAGCACGGCGGACGCTCGGTATCGAGCAAATCGGGCAGTGCGGATGTGCTTGAAGCGCTGGGCGCCAACATTAACTTGTCGCCCGATCAAGTGGCGACATCCATCAGCGAGGTAGGCGTCGGCTTCATGTTCGCGCCCAACCACCACAGCGCGATGAAATACGCCGCGCCCGTGCGCCGCGAGCTGGGCGTGAAAACGATATTCAATATTCTGGGCCCGCTCACCAATCCGGCGGGCGCCAAGCAGCAGGTGATGGGCGTGTTTCATCCTGATCTGGTGGGCATACAGGCGCGCGTGTTGCAGCGGCTCGGCAGTCGCCGCGTGATGATTGTGCATGGCCGCGAGGGTCTCGACGAGATTTCGCTGTGCGGCCCGACGATGATCGGCGAACTCAAAAACGGCGAGGTGCGCGAGTACGAGGTGCAGCCGTCGGATGTCGGCTTGAAAGCCTGCGCTGCGGCGGCGCTGCGCGTTGATGGCATCGATGCGTCCAAAGCGATGTTGCTCGCGGCGTTGGATAACCAGAATAGCCCGGCGCGCGACATTGTGGCGTTCAATGCCGGCGCGAGTATCTACGTCGCGGGCCTCGCGGATTCGCTCGCGGAGGGCGTGAAAAAAGCGCTGACAACTATCACCAGCGGCGCGGCGCGCAAGAAGCTGGATCAGTTTGTCGCGCATACGAGTGCGGTTGCCGAAAAATAATGAATAATAGTGTAAGTATTTGTTTTTAAACAATATTATGGATGACATTCTACGGCGTATCATTGCAGTTAAAGAGTCAGAAGTCGCCGCTGCCAAGCTTGCCGCGCCGTTGGCCGACGTCGAGTGGCACGCCAACACGGCAACGCCGCCGCGTGATTTTGCCGGCGCATTGCGCGCGAAAATCGCGGCGGGAAAATCCGCGGTCATTGCTGAAATCAAAAAGGCCAGCCCCAGCAAAGGCGTGTTGCGTGAAGCATTTGAACCCGCGCTGATCGCAAAAAGTTACGAGCAACACGGCGCGGCGTGCCTGTCGGTGTTGACGGATCAGCAGTTTTTTCAGGGCGATATCGAACATATGAAAGCGGCGCGCGCCGCCTGCGCGCTGCCGGTGCTGCGTAAAGATTTCATGATTGACCCGTATCAAATTTATGAAGCGCGCGCGGCGGGTGCCGATTGCATTTTGTTGATCGTGGCGGCGCTCGATCTGGCTCGCATGCGCGAGCTGGAATCGGTGGCGATGAGCCTCGGCCTCGCGGTGCTGGTCGAAGCGCACGATGGCGATGAACTGGATGTCGCGTTGAAATTAAACACGCCGCTGATCGGCATCAACAACCGCAATCTGCGAACCTTTGAAACCAAACTCGGTACCACGCTGGGCCTGCTGGATCGCGTGCCAGCCGGTAAGCTGGTGGTGACCGAAAGCGGTATCCTCAAGCGCGACGACGTGACGTTGATGCGTTCGCGTAACGTAAATTGTTTTCTGGTGGGCGAAGCGTTTATGCGCGCGCCGGAGCCGGGGGTTGAACTGGAACGCCTGTTTGGAGTTGCTGCGTGATTAATCTCGATCAATTCATCGTCGGTTTCGATAAGGGCTTGCGCACGCTGTTTGCCCACGCACAGACCTTGCGCGAGGTGCCGGGCGATGCGCTGCCTGACGGACAACTCGACGAAACGCAGCGGCAAAAATCCGCGTCGCTGATGCGCGTCAATCACAGCGGCGAGGTTTGCGCGCAGGCGTTATATCAGGGCCAAGCCCTGACCGCGCGCGAGCCATCGGCAAAACAGGCGTTGGAGCAAGCCGCGCAGGAAGAAACCGAACATCTGGCGTGGACCGAACGCCGTATCGCTGAATTAGGCGGCAGCAAAAGCGTGTTGAATCCGTTGTTCTACGCGGGATCGTTTGCGCTGGGCGCGGCGTCGGGTCTGCTGGGCGACAAATGGAATCTGGGTTTTTTGGCTGAAACCGAGCGGCAGGTGGTGCGTCACCTCGAAGGCCACCTCGAACGCTTGCCCGCCGAGGATCAAAAAAGCCGCGCGATTATCGAGCAGATGCGCGATGACGAAGCGCGCCATGCCACCAGCGCAGTCAGTCACGGCGGCGCGGAATTGCCCGCTCCGGTTAAAGCGGCGATGAAGGCATCATCGAAGGTGATGACGGAGACGGCTTACTGGCTGTAGTGAGGGCTGTAGTGAGGGCTGTAGTGCGGGTTGCAGCCGGTTCTACGACGCCTCGCGCACTTCGAAATCGTGCGTGATCGCCACCGACTTGGCGAGCATTATTGATGCCGAGCAATACTTCTCCGCCGACAGATGCACTGCGCGTTCAACCTGGGCTGGCTTGAGCGCCTTGCCCGTCACCACAAAATGAAAATGAATCCTGGTGAAAACCTTGGGGTCTTCGGTTGCGCGTTCGGCGTCGATTTCCAGCACGCAGTCAGTCACATCCGCGCGTGATTTTTTGAGGATGTGAACTACGTCATAAGCGGTGCATCCGCCCGCCCCCATCAGCAGGGTTTCCATCGGGCGCGGGCCCAGATTGCGGCCACCGCCTTCGGGTGCGCCGTCCATCACCATCGCGTGGCCGCTTTCGGATTCAGCAACGAAGGCGACGTTTTCCAGCCATTTGATGCGTGCTTTCATGATCGATTCCTGTCAATTCAACAAAGATTTTAGCCGATACCAAACGAGCCCGATGAGTTCATGGAAAAACACACTGCTTTGGTGCAGCGCACCGGCCCGCGGCAGGCAGTCCAGAATAGTGAACTTGAAATGCGTCGTGTACGCCGTGGGTGCCGGCACCACGGAAAAACCGGCTTCCGAAAAGACGCGTTGCGCGCGCGGCATATGCCATGCATGCGTTACCAGATAAATGCGGGTGATGCCTTGCGCGTTGAGGACGTTGAAGCTGGCGCGAGCGTTCTCCCGCGTCGTGGCGGATGCGCCTTCAGTCCACGTGACCGGTGTTTTGAAGTCATTTTCCAGCGTCGCCTTCATGGTTTGCGCCTCGGATGTCGGGCTGCCTTCAGGACTGCCGCCGCTCGCTAACACCGGCTTGCCGCTTAACCGGTGCAGATGCGCGGCGTAGCGCAGGCGCACCAGCGTCGGGCTGCTGACGGAGTCGATTCCGCCGTATTCAGGCGCTGAGTGATATTTTCCGCCGCCCAACACGACGATGGCTTGCGCCGGCGGCGCTTGCAGCGGGTCCGCGGGTGCGGATTCCAGCAGGCCCAGCAGCGTGCGCGATAGCCACGGCGTCGACAGCAGCCACAGGCTCAATAGCGCCAGCGTCACCAGCGCTTTTCCGGATCGTGGATGTTTATGCAGGCGCAATAGGCCCCATGCCGCCATCAACAGCAGGCATCCCGGCGGCAACAGCCACGCGCCCAGCGTATTGGTAATTATCCAGGATGACATTAAGTATTTGTTTTAAAACGAATTTATTTTTATTTCAAGGTGCGACCGACGGTATGGGCGAAGCAGAAGTGAGTACCCGCTAAGTTTGACACAGGGTACTGATTTCAAATAGAATTCGCGGTTCCCTTGGCCCGTCCAAGAATGCGCATTTGCACGATTTTACGAATATTGCGATTGTTACGGTTGGCAACACACAGAACGAAAAGAAACGGAATTCCAATGAAAACTTTTAACGCCAAAGCAGAAACGGTTCAGCACGATTGGTTCGTGGTTGACGCTGCCGGCAAAGTACTGGGGCGGCTGGCTTCGGAAATCGCGCATCGTCTGCGTGGCAAGCACAAACCCGAGTTCACCCCGCACGTCGATACCGGTGATTATATCGTCGTGGTTAACGTCGACAAATTGCGTGTCACGGGCAATAAGGCCAAGGGCAAGCTGTATCACCGCCACACCGGTTATCCGGGCGGTATACGCACCACCAATTTCGAGAGCATGCATGCGGATCATCCGGGCCGTGTGCTTGAAAAAGCCGTCAAAGGCATGCTGCCCAAAGGCCCGCTGGGTTACGCCATGCTGAAAAAAATGAAGGCTTATGCGGGCGAAGCTCACCCGCATGTGGCGCAGCAACCCAAACAATTGCAGTTCTAAGATTACGTACACGTCGTAATAATCGAGGCAAAATCAAATGGCAGTGCAAAACAACTATGGAACCGGCCGCCGCAAAAGCGCGGTTGCGCGCGTGTTTCTTAAGCCCGGCAAAGGCGACATCGTCGTCAACGGCAAACCGGTAGACCAGTTTTTCGCTCGTGAAACCGGCCGCATGATCGTGCGTCAGCCGCTGGTGCTCACCGAAAATCTTGAGCGCTTCGATATTCGTGTCAACGTCATCGGTGGCGGCGAGTCCGGCCAGGCCGGCGCAGTGCGTCACGGCATTACCCGCGCCCTGATCGATTACGATGTCGCGTTAAAGCCGGTGCTCAAAAAAGCCGGCCTCGTCACGCGTGACGCGCGTGAAGTGGAACGTAAAAAAGTCGGTCTGCGCAAAGCGCGCCGCCG
>JAYVQD010000168.1:0-2270 GCA_043777275.1 Nitrosomonadales bacterium | reverse complement strand
CGCAACAGGATGGACATTCACATGTTCAGGGCGTTGCTGATCGCGGGCGGCATGTCTGTGCTGCTGTCGCTGCTGGCGTTCCTTGCCGGCCGCCATGTGCGCCGCTTGATTATTGCCCCGATCCAGCAACTGGCAACGGGCGCCGACGCGATCGCCGCCGGAAATCTGGACCATAGAGTCGTCATCAACACCGGTGACGAATATTCGGCGCTTGCCAAAAACTTCAACCACATGGTTGATCAGTTGCAGAGCACCACCGTGTCCAAAACCATACTCGCGGAGCAGGAAGCACAGTTGCGCGCCCTGCTCGACGGTGTGCGCGACTATGCGATTTTCTCGATGGACGAACAAGGATTCGTGACCAAATGGAATCAAGCCAGCACACGCATCCTGGGCTACGAAACCCATGAAATAGAAGGTGTGTCATTCGCACGCATCTTCAAAGACAAGACCAGCGCCCGCACGAACCGCGACCAGGGATTGCTGGCGATTGCCGCCGCCGGCCGCTTTGAGACCGACACCAACATTGTGCGCAAAAACGGCGAAGAATTCGAGGCCAATGTCGTCGTCGCTCCGCTCAGCTCCGGCGAAGCCGGTATCAAAGGCTACTCGGTCGTGGTGCGTGACATCACCGAGCGCCTGGAGGCAGAACGCCACATCGAGCAACTCGCTACCAGAGACACGCTGACCGGGCTGGCTAATCGCAGCATGCTGATGGCGCAATTGAACACCGCCATCGCCCGCGCTGCGCGCGCTAATACGAAACTGGTCGTTATGTTTATCGACCTCGATCACTTCAAGGCGGTCAACGATACGCTCGGACACGCCGCCGGCGATGCGCTGTTGCGTGAATGCGCCAAGCGGCTCACCGATTGCGTACGTGACGCCGATACCGTTGCCCGGCTGGGCGGTGATGAGTTCGTGGTTGTGCTCAACGACGTCACCGATGCGGGCACAGTCACCCCGATTGCGGATCGCATGCTCAAGTCGTTGACCACGCCGTATCACCTGCACGGCCACGATGCGCAGGCCTCGGCCAGTATCGGTATCTGCTACTACCCCGCCGACGGGAGCGATGCCACGATGCTGATGAAAAACGCCGACATCGCGATGTATCATGCCAAGGAACTGGGCCGCGATAATTACCAGTTCTACGCCGAGGAGCTGAATCAGCGTCTGGTGCAGCGCCTGCAACTGGAACGCGAGTTGCGTGCCGCCGTGGCAAACAACGAATTTGTGCTGTACTACCAGCCTCAGGTCATCGTCGCCACCGGAGAAATCCGCGGCGCGGAGTCGCTGGTGCGATGGCAACACCCGACCCGGGGGTTATTAGCGCCAGGCGAATTTATCGCGGTGGCCGAAGAAACCGGCTTGATCGTGCCCATAGGCGAATGGATACTGAACCATGCCTGCAGCACCATCAAAGCCTGGCGAGCGAAAGGCGTGGGAATTCCCTACGTCGTGGTCAATGTCTCGGCGGCGCAATTGACCGAAGCATTGGTAAGCTCCGTGCGGCAGGCGCTGGTTGCACACGAAATAGAGGCCGGCTGGTTGATGCTCGAAGTCACCGAATCCATGCTGATGGAGAACGTCGAAGAAGCCATCTCCATATTGCGGCGCATCCGCGAAATGGGCATACGCATCGCACTGGACGATTTCGGCACCGGATATTCCTCGCTCAGCATATTGCAACGCCTGCCGCTTGATACGCTCAAGATCGACCGCAGCTTCGTCAGCGCGATTGACGACGAATCCAATAACGCGCGTGCATGCGCCATCATCGGCACCATCATCGCCATCGCGAAAGAGTTGAATCTGAGCGTCGTGGCGGAAGGCGTCGAAACGCCAACGCAGCTTGCGTTCCTGCGCACCGTGGAGTGCGATACGTATCAGGGCTACCTTTACAGCGCGCCTGTAGACACAGTCAAACTGGAGATGCGTTATACGGCGCCCGTACGATCAGTGCTGGAAGACCAGGACGGCCATGCGATCACGATGACGAGAAAGGTCACCGTGGAATTGCGCACTGATGCGAATTAGGTACAGCGTTCGTTGCCTGCCGTAATCTCAAATCAAAAGCGGAAGCTCGCGCCTATCGACCCGGTGCGATCGACTTCCGGGTTGCTGATGCCGAATTTCACGCCCAAATCGAAATCGATATCCTTGTTGGGCGGTCTCTATTCAGCCTCTATGAAAATGCCGATTTCTCAGAGGGAACGATTTTTCGCAGAAATTTCGGGCGAAAGCATATTTCCCTATGAAACCTGAAT
>JAYVQD010000167.1:0-2287 GCA_043777275.1 Nitrosomonadales bacterium | reverse complement strand
TGCAGGCTGTCACCGCTCTGATTGCGGACATGTTCGGCGAGGGCGAGTAGGCTACCCCCGTTGGGTGTTGAGAGTTCGGATTTTGGAATGGGCGCAATAGTTGCGCTCCGTGGTAATCTTGCTCTCAACTCCAAACTCCTGACGCTAAACGGCACCAATGAGTTTCACCCTTCACGGCATCGGCGTTTCCGGCGGCATCGCTATCGGTCGCGCGCACCTGGTATCGCATGCCACGCTGGAGGTAAGTCATTACGTGGTGCCGCTGTATCAGGTGCCGGAAGAATCCGCGCGCTTTGACGCCGCCGTGCGCAAGGTGCGTGCCGAATTCACGGAATTGCATACCGAAATCCCCGAAGGCGCGCCCGCCGAATTTTCCGCTTTCGTCAATTTGCATCAAATGATCCTCGACGACGCCACCCTGTCGGTGGAGCCGCGCCGCATCATCGAAACCGAACAGTGCAATGCGGAGTGGGCGCTTAAAGTGCAGGCCGACGCGCTACTGGCGCAGTTCGACGCGATTGAAGATAGTTATCTGCGCGAGCGCCGCAACGACGTGATCCAGGTAGTCGAGCGCGTGTTGCGGGCGCTGTCCGGCGCGCCGGGGCATGCGCCGCCGCCCGTCACGGATTCCGAGCACGAACTGATTCTGGTGGCGCATGACCTGTCGCCCGCCGACGTGGTGCAGTTCAAGCGCCACCAGTTTGCGAGTTTTATCACCGATGCCGGCGGCACCACTTCGCACACGGCGGTGGTGGCGCGCAGCCTGAATATTCCGTCGATAGTCGCGCTGCACCGCGCGCGCGACCTGATTCGTGAAAACGAGCTGGTGATTGTCGATGGCACCCACGGCGTGCTGATTGCTGATCCCGACGAGCGTGTGCTGGCCGAATACCAGCGCCGCAAACTGGAATTCGAGCGCGGGCGGCATAAACTGCTGGAGCTGCGTGACACGCGCGCGGTCACGCGCGACGGCGTTGCCGTGGAGCTGCATGCCAACATCGAGTTGCCGGACGACGTAACGCAAGTGCTGGCCAATGGCGCCACCGGCATCGGTCTTTTTCGCAGCGAATTTTTGTTCCTGAACCGCAGTGACCTGCCCGATGAGCAAGAGCAATACGAGGCGTATCGCAAGGTGGTGCTGGCGATGAACGGCCTGCCGGTGACGATACGCACCTACGATTTGGGCGCCGACAAGCAAATCAAGCAGACCGAGGACGCGCAACCGGCGGTGCTGAATCCGGCTTTAGGCCTGCGCGCCATTCGCCTGTGCCTGACCGAACCGCAGCGATTTTTGATTCAGTTGCGCGCATTGCTGCGCGCGTCGCACCACGGCACGATCAATATTTTGATTCCGATGCTGGCGTCGTCCAGTGAAATCGATCAGACCCTGCAAATGATTGCGCGCGCCAAGCAAAGTCTGGATGAGGATGGTATGCGCTACGATCACGGCGTGCGTATCGGCGCCATGATCGAAGTGCCGGCGGCGGCGTTGGCGCTGGAGGTGTTCCTGCGCAAACTGGATTTTGTGTCTATCGGCACCAATGATCTGATCCAGTACACGCTGGCCATTGATCGCACCGACGGCAGTGTGGCTTACCTTTACGACCCGTTGCATCCGGCGATACTCGGCTTGCTGTCGTCCATTATCAAACGCGCGGACAAGGCCGGCGTGCCGGTGGCGCTGTGCGGCGAGATGGCCGGAGATGTGTCGATGACGCGCTTGTTGCTGGCGTTGGGGTTGCGTAATTTTTCGATGCATTCGGCGCACGTGCTCGACGTCAAGCAAAGCATCTTGAGCGCCGATATAGGCGCGTTGAAATTGCTGGCGCGAAAAATGCTGCGTACCGGTGATCCGGAGCGATTGCGCGCGCTGTTACGGAAACTGAACGAGGTTTACTGATGTTGCGTGAGGTTGGCAACGTGCATCAGCAGGATCCGCTTCTGCGGCGGCGCTGGTTTTGCGATGACTATTTCGACCTGTTCATATGGGAGGCCCGGGAGAGCGCGGCAGGTGAGCGCGGCATCGTGGGTTTCCAGTTGTGCTATGACAAATCCCGCCACGAACGCGTGCTGTATTGGCGTGAATCCACCGGCTATACGCATCACGGCATTGACGGCGGGGACGGGTGGCCGGGTGCGAACATGACACCGATCATGGTGGCCGGCGGCGTGTTGCCGCTGCCGGTGGTGCTAGTGTAGTGCTTCATATTTAACGGAACCATTAGCAATTCGTCGGGTCCAAGTATTATCAGTTTTACTTCGGAGTCGGCGATGCGTGTGGCAAGTG
>JAYVQD010000166.1:0-8864 GCA_043777275.1 Nitrosomonadales bacterium | reverse complement strand
TTCGGGTGGCGGCATCAGAACGGCGGGGAATGCCCTGCGCACGCTTTTCCGCGCGGAAGGGGTACGTATCCTTCTGATCGTGTTTTTGTTGGGCGGGGTGTTGACGGCCTATAAGGACGTTGTTCATCCGGCGTTTTTTTTGTCGTTCGTCGGTTCGGTGCTGGTGTTCCGCGCGGCGATCCTGGTTAAAGAATAATAGTTGTAACAATCCAAGAAAAGTTCAACGAGATCGCACGATGGCCGCCGCAGGACAAGAACTCACCCCGACCAGTTACATAGGTCACCACCTCACCAACCGCACGGTTTCACTGGGCGACGGCGCGTTCTGGACCTTGCATCTGGATACGTGGCTCACCGCAGTGATGCTCGGCGTCGTCGGTTTTGGTTTCCTGTGGTGGATCGCGCGCGGCGCAACCGCCGGCGTGCCGGACAAACGCCAAGCCTTCGTTGAAATGTTGTTTGATTTTGTCGACGATCAAGTCAAGGGCATTTTCCACGGCAACCGTGCGTTTGTAGCGCCGCTGGCGCTCACCGTGTTCGTGTGGGTGTTCCTGATGAACGCGATGGATTTCATCCCGGTGGATCTGGCCGCGTTGTTTACTGAACACGGGCTGCAGCAGCGCGAATGGAAACCGGTGCCGACCGCGGATGTAAACACCACGTTTGCGCTGGCGTTGTCGGTGTGGGCCCTGATGCTGTTTTACAACGTCAAAGTCAAAGGCATCGGTGGCTGGACGCATGAGCTGTTCTGCACACCGTTCGGCAGCAATATCCTGTTGATGCCGCTGAACTTCCTGTTCAATCTGGTGGAATACATTTCCAAGCCCCTGTCCCATTCCTTGCGGCTATACGGCAACATCTACGCCGGTGAAATCATTTTCATGCTGCTGTGGATGTGGGCTGCCACGGGCTTGGTCGGTTCGGTTGCCGGCGGCGTGCTGGCACTGGGTTGGGCGATTTTTCATATTCTGATTGTGGCGCTGCAGGCCTATATCTTCATGATGCTGACCATTGTGTATATGGCCATGGCGCACGAAAGTCACTAATCTGTAACTATTTGTTTTTATTGGAATTTTATTAAAGGAGCACATGATGGACAAGATGCAAATGATCGCGATGGTTCAGGCCTACACGGGTATCGGCATTGGTCTGATGATCGGTCTGGGCGCTGCTGGTGCTTGTATCGGCGTGGGTATTATGTGCAGCCGCTTTCTGGAAGGCGCCGCGCGTCAACCCGAATTGATGCCGCAATTGCAAGCCAAAGTGTTCCTGCTCCTCGGTTTGATCGACGCGTCGTTCATTATCGGCGTGGGTCTGGCCTTGTGGTTTGCCACCGGCAACCCGCTGCTCGCCAGTCTGAAGTAGTTCCTGTTTAACCGTTCCCGCAGGGGAAGCCTATGAACCTAAACGTTACGATGGTCGCTCAGGCGGTCACGTTCTTCGTCTTCATTTTTTTCTGTGCGAAGTTCGTGTGGCCGCCGATGGTTAAAGCCATCGAAGCCCGCCAAAAGCAAATCACCGACGGCTTGACCGCTGCTGAAGAAGGCAAGAAATCGCTGGAAAGCGCGTCCAGGCAAGCCGATGAGGCCATCGCGCAGGCGCGCGGCCGTGCGACGGAGATTGTCGCCCAAGCCGAAAAGCGCGTGAGCCAGATGATCGAAGAAGCGAAAACGGCCGCCAGGGCCGAAGGCGACCGCGAAAAAGCGGCCGCCAAATCCGAGATCGAGCAAGAGGTCTCGCGCGCCAAGGAAACGTTGCGTACGCAAGTCGCCACGCTGGCGGTGGCGGGCGCCGAGAAAATCCTGAAGCGCGAAGTCGATGCCAAAGCACACGCCGACATTTTGTCTGACGTGCAGAAACAGCTTTAATTCGGCAACGGTAATTCGAAAAAATCATGGCTGAACCCGTAACCGTCGCCCGACCCTACGCTGAAGCGGTGTTCAAACTTGCCGACGAAGGCAATGCGCTCGCTGCGTGGTCAGACGCGCTTGCTAACATCGACGGCGTAGTGGCTGACTCGCGCGTGCAGGGTTGCATCAGTGATCCAAAAGTCAGCGCGCAGCAACTCGAAGGTTTGGTGCTGGGTGTGGTCGGTGATAAGTTCACCGCGCAGGTTGAAAGAGCGGCGCGCAACTTCGTGCAGGTGCTGGTGCAGAATCACCGTCTGGATTTGATGCCGCTGATACGCGCGCACTTTGAGGCCCTCAAGCGCGAAAAAGAAGGCGTGCTCGAAGCCAAAATCATTTCAGCGCTGAACATGAGCGACGAGCAGGTCAAGCAACTCGTCGCCCAACTGGAAGCGAAATACCAGCGCAAAGTCACCGCGCAAGTCGAAACCGATGCGTCGCTGATCGGCGGCGTAAAAATAATTGTTGGCGATAAAGTTATTGATGCAACCGTGCGCGGCAAGTTAGACGCCATGGCCGCCGCACTGGTCAACTAAGTGGTCAACTAAGTTACTCACCAAGACATAGCAGGACTCGGAGCAATCACCATGCAACTCAATCCTTCCGAAATCAGCGAACTCATCAAGAGCCGCATCCAGAACCTCGCTGGCACCACTGAAGTGCGCACCCAGGGCACCGTGATCTCGGTGACCGACGGTATCTGCCGCATTCATGGCCTGGCCGACGTGATGCAGGGCGAGATGCTGGAATTCCCGAAAAACACCTTTGGCCTTGCGCTGAACCTCGAGCGCGATTCGGTCGGCTCGGTTATTCTGGGTGAATACGAACACATCTCCGAGGGCGACACCGTCAAGACCACGGGCCGCATTCTCGAAGTGCCGGTGGGCCCCGAGCTGATCGGTCGCGTGGTGAATTCACTGGGTCAGCCGATCGACGGCAAAGGCCCGGTTAACGCCAAGATGACCGACGTGATCGAAAAGGTCGCGCCAGGCGTGATCGAGCGCAAGTCCGTTTCGCAGCCGGTGCAAACCGGCTTGAAATCGATTGATGCGATGGTGCCGGTAGGCCGCGGTCAACGCGAGCTGATCATCGGCGACCGTCAAACCGGCAAGACCGCGGTGGCGATCGACACCATCATCAATCAAAAAGGCAAAGACCTGATTTGTATTTACGTCGCGATCGGGCAAAAGGCTTCGTCGATCAAAAACGTGATTCGCAAGCTCGAAGAACACGGCGCGATGGGCTACACCATCGTGGTAGCCGCCACCGCGTCCGAGTCCGCCGCGATGCAGTTTATTGCGCCCTACTCCGGCTGCACCATGGGCGAATACTTCCGTGACCGCGGTCAGGACGCGCTGATTATTTATGACGATTTGACCAAGCAAGCCTGGGCTTATCGTCAAGTGTCGCTGCTGCTGCGCCGCCCGCCGGGCCGCGAAGCGTATCCCGGCGACGTGTTCTATTTGCACTCGCGTCTGCTGGAGCGTGCCGCGCGCGTCAACGAAGAGTACGTGGAAAAATTCACCAAGGGCGCGGTCAAAGGCAAAACCGGTTCATTGACCGCCCTGCCCGTAATTGAAACCCAAGCCGGCGACGTGACGGCGTTCGTGCCGACCAACGTGATTTCGATTACCGACGGCCAGATCTTTTTGGAAACCGATTTGTTCAACGCCGGTATTCGCCCTGCGATTAACGCCGGTATTTCGGTGTCGCGCGTGGGTGGCGCCGCGCAAACCAAGATCGTCAAAAAACTCGGCGGCGGCGTGCGTCTGGCGCTGGCGCAGTATCGCGAGTTGGCGGCGTTCGCGCAGTTCGCCTCCGACCTCGACGAAACCACACGCAAGCAGTTGGAGCGTGGCCGCATGGTGACTGAGCTCATGAAGCAGCCGCAGTACGAGCCGTTGCAAGTGTGGGAAATGTCGCTGACACTGTTTGGTGTGAGCGGCGGTTACTTCGACGACATCGATGTGAAAAAAGCGCTGGCGGCTGAGAGCTCGATGCGCGCCTACATTAAGAGCAAGTACGGCGATCTGGTGCAGCGTATCGAAGACACCAAAGACCTGACCAAGGACGATGAAGCTAAACTGAACGAAGCGATTAAAGACTGGAAACAGAATGGCTCGTACTGAGCGGTTCTTACTAAGCGAACTACGCCAATAAAATAAATACTGTTTAAAAACAAATACTTACAATTATATAGACTATGGCCGGCTCCAAGGAAATCCGCAACAAGATCAAGAGCGTGCAAAACACGCGCAAGATCACCAAGGCCATGGAAATGGTCGCGGCCTCCAAGATGCGCAAGGCGCAGGAGCGCATGCGCACGGCGCGTCCCTATGCGGAAAAAATTCGCAACGTCGCGGCGCACATTGCGCAAGCGAACCCGGAGTATCGGCATCCGTATCTGGTCGATCGCAATTCGGTCAAGCGCATCGGTATCATTGTCATCACCACTGACAAGGGTCTGTGCGGCGGCTTGAACACCAATATTCTGCGTCTTGCGATGAACAAGATGAAAGATTGGGAAGCCGAAGGCGAAGAAATCGAAGTCTGCACCATCGGCAACAAAGGCCTGGGTTTCATGCAGCGGCTGGGCGCAACCATTGCGTCGCAGGTTACCGGCCTCGGTGACCGCCCGCAGATGGACAAGATGATCGGCGCGGTGAAAATCATGCTCGACGGCTATACGCAGGATCGCTTCGACCGGTTGATGATTTTTAACACCCGCTTCATCAACACCATGAAGCAGGAGCCGGTGATGGAGCAGTTGTTGCCGCTGTCGGGCGAAGCGCTGGGCGCACCCGAAGGCAACTGGGATTACATCTACGAACCCGACGCGAAAATCGTGTTGGAGCAAGTGCTCACGCGCTACATTGAAGCACTGATTTACCAGGCCGTAACCGAGAACATGGCATCCGAGCAATCGGCGCGCATGGTGGCGATGAAAGCCGCCTCGGATAACGCCGCCACCGTTATCGACGAACTGACGCTGATCTATAACAAGACGCGTCAAGCCAGTATTACCAAAGAATTGTCCGAGATTGTCGCCGGCGCGGCGGCTGTTTGACGTAAGTGAGAACGTAAGCAAGAATTACATCAGAACCGAATTAGGAACCAACATGGCCCAGGGAAAAATCGTTCAATGTATCGGCGCGGTGATCGACGTGGAATTTGCGCGCGATCAGATGCCGCATATTTATGACGCGCTCAAAATGGATGGCACCGAGCTCACGCTTGAAGTGCAGCAGCAATTGGGCGACGGCATCGTGCGCACCATCGCGCTGGGTTCATCCGACGGCTTGCGCCGCGGCATGATGGTGACCAACAGCGGCGGCCCGATCATGGTGCCCGTCGGCCCCGGCACCCTCGGGCGCATCATGGACGTGCTCGGTCGCCCGATTGATGAAGTCGGCCCGATCAAGGCCGAGAAAACCATGTCGATCCATCGCAAGGCGCCGTCGTTTGAAGATCTGTCGCCTTCGACCGACCTGCTCGAAACCGGCATCAAGGTGATTGACCTGGTTTGCCCGTTCGCCAAGGGCGGTAAAGTCGGCCTGTTCGGCGGCGCGGGCGTGGGCAAAACCGTGAACATGATGGAACTCATCAACAACATCGCCAAGGCGCACTCGGGCCTGTCGGTGTTCGCTGGCGTGGGAGAGCGCACACGCGAAGGCAACGACTTCTATCACGAGATGATGGAAGCCGGCGTGGTCGATGCCAAGGATCTTTCGAAATCCAAAGTGGCTATGGTCTACGGCCAGATGAACGAGCCGCCGGGCAACCGCCTGCGCGTGGCGTTGACCGGCCTGACCATGGCCGAAGCGTTCCGCGACGAAGGCCGCGACGTGCTGTTCTTCGTCGATAACATTTACCGTTACACCCTGGCCGGTACCGAAGTGTCAGCGCTGCTGGGCCGTATGCCTTCCGCCGTGGGTTATCAGCCGACACTGGCCGAAGAAATGGGCCGTCTGCAAGAGCGCATTACGTCCACCAAAGTGGGTTCGATCACCTCGATACAAGCGGTGTATGTGCCCGCCGACGACCTGACCGACCCCTCGCCCGCCACCACCTTCGGTCACCTGGATTCGACCGTGGTGTTGTCGCGTGATATCGCTTCACTCGGTATTTACCCTGCGGTCGATCCGCTCGATTCCAGCAGCCGCCAGCTCGACCCGCATGTGGTCGGCGAAGAACACTACAACACTGCGCGTGCCGTGCAAGCCACGCTGCAGCGCTACAAAGAACTGCGCGACATTATCGCCATTCTGGGCATGGATGAACTGTCGCCCGAAGACAAACTCGCGGTATCGCGCGCACGTAAAATCCAGCGCTTCCTGTCACAACCGTTCAGCGTGGCCGAAGTGTTCACCGGCTCGCCGGGCAAATACGTTTCGCTCAAAGACACCATCAAAGGTTTCAAGATGATTGTCAGCGGCGAATGCGATGCGCTGCCGGAACAGGCGTTCTACATGGTCGGCGGCATCGAAGAAGCGTTCGAAAAAGCAAAAACGATGAACTAGATGTGAGATGTTTGGCGTAACCAGTAACCACTTAGAAAAATCATGGCCGAAGCTGTACACACAATGCACGTAGATGTCGTCAGCGCCGAAGAGCAAATTTACTCCGGCGAAGCGGAGTTCGTGGTGTTGCCTGGCGAGGCGGGCGAGCTCGGCATTTACCCGCGCCATACGCCGTTGATCACACGCATCAAGCCGGGCGCGGTGCGCATCAAGGTGCCGGGCCAGGCCGAAGAAGAATTTGTGTTCGTTGCCGGTGGCGTGCTGGAAGTGCAGCCGAAGCTGGTGACGGTGCTCGCCGATACCGCGATTCGTGGCAAAGACCTCGACGAAGCCAAGGCCACCGAGGCTTTGAAGCAAGCCGAGGAAGCACGTAAAAACGCGCAAAGCAAGCAGGAAATCGCCACCATCGAAGCCGAGTTTGCGATGCTGGCCGCGCAGTTGGCTGCCATCCAGAAGCTGCGCAAGACGCGCTAATCCCGCCGCGCTGGAAACCAAGTCAGGGGCGGCGCCAACCGCCCCTTTTCTTTTGCGCGCCACAACCAGCCGCGCCATACTGTCGGCCTATGAACCCGCTCGATTCGCACGCGACGCCCACCGACGTTGATTTGTTAGTCGTAGGCGGCGGCATCAACGGCACCGGCATAGCCCGCGACGCAGCCGGTCGCGGCCTCAAAGTGCTGCTGTGCGAACAACACGATCTCGCGCAGCACACCTCGTCCGCCAGCAGCAAGCTGGTCCACGGCGGGCTGCGTTACCTCGAACAATACGAATTCCGGCTGGTGCGTGAATCGCTCGGTGAGCGCGAAGTGTTGCTGCGCGCCGCGCCGCACATTGTGCATCCGCTGCGTTTTGTCATGCCGCACGTGCCGGCGTTGCGCCCGGCGTGGATGATCCGCGCCGGACTGTTTTTGTATGACTATCTTGCGCGCCGCGATACGCTGCCCGGATCGCACGGCATTGATCTGCGCACGCCACCATTCAACGACGGACTAAACGCAACCGCCGGCTTATCCAAAGGCTTCATCTATTCCGATTGCTGGGTGGATGACGCCCGCCTGGTGATCGCCAATGCGCGCGCGGCAGCCGATCTTGGCGCGACTGTTTTGACGCGAACTTGCTGCACGGCCGCACACCGGGAAGGGCCGCGGTGGCGAGCGACGCTGCAAGCGGAAAACGCCCTGCCAATCGCCGTCACCAGCCGCGCGATAGTCAATGTGACCGGGCCGTGGGCAAAACAATTTATCAATAAAAACATATGCTTAGAGACGCCCTTTGGTTTGAAGTTAGTGAACGGCAGCCACATCGTCGTGCCGCGCCTGTACCAGGGAGAACACGCTTTCATTCTGCAAAATGATGACCGGCGCGTGGTGTTTGTTTATCCGTATGAGCAGCGCTACACCCTCATCGGCACCACCGATGTTGAACACATCGGCGAACCCGGCGAGTGCGCGGCCAGCGCGGAAGAAATCGCGTATTTATGCCGCGCAGCCAATCGCTATTTTGCACGCTCGATCACGGCCGCTGACGTGGTGTGGAGCTACTGCGGCATCCGCCCGTTGTTCGACGACGGCGCGAAAAATGTTTCGACGATTACGCGCGACTACACCCTGCGTGTTGATGGTGACGCGGATGCCGCGCCCGTGCTCTCGGTGTTCGGCGGCAAGATTACGACGTATCGCAAGCTTGCCGAACATGCGCTCGAAAAACTGGCCGAATGGTTTCCTCGGATGAAAGAACCGTGGACGCAGCGCGCTTTGCTGCCGGGCGGCGATCTGGGTGGACTAACGCCGGATGAATTCCGCCATCAGTTGCAAGACGACTATCCTGCGCTACCGGCTGAATTGCTCCGATCACTCGCGCATCGACACGGCAGCGCGGTGTGCGCGGTGTTGGGCGACGCCAAAACAACCACAGACCTCGGCGAGTATTTCGGCGGTCATTTGTATGCGTGTGAAGTGGATTACTGTGTGGCACATGAATGGGCCCGCAACGCCGACGATATTCTGTGGCGTCGAACCAAGGCCGGACTGCATGCGAATGCCTCGCAGAAACAAGCGCTGGCACGCCACATGGCGAATCCTCGCATGGCCGCATGGCCGCTGTGAGATAATTTCGCCATGAAATTGAACGTTGTCATTCTCGCGGCAGGGCAAGGCAAACGCATGAACTCGTGCTTGCCCAAAGTGCTGCATCCGCTCGCCGGCAAATCGCTGCTCGAGCACGTGATCGCTGCTGCGCGCGCATTGTCGCCCGAAAAAATCGTGGTGGTTTACGGACACGGCGGCGACGCTGTGCGTGCCCAAGTGGCTGCGCCCGACATTGAATTTGCATTGCAGGCCGAACAAAACGGCACCGGGCATGCGCTGCAGCAAGCGTTGCCGCATCTGGGCAAAACCGACAGCACCCTGGTTCTGTTTGGCGATGTGCCGTTGATCCG
>JAYVQD010000165.1:0-8873 GCA_043777275.1 Nitrosomonadales bacterium | reverse complement strand
TACCTGCTCTCGCGCCCAGGCCAGATCCTTCGCCCCTCCCGCCTTGCGTGGCATAACGCCTCCCGTAATCCAAAGCGTTATTATGGCACTTTCTAATGCGAATTAGAATTACATCACCAAATTGTTTTGTCGCGCGCATGGCGCACACTACGTGTGTGGCAATGATTAGGCTATCAGGCTTTGGCTTTGGGGACGAACTTTAGCGCTACCCCGTTGTTGCACCAGCGCTCACGCGTGGGTTGCGGGCCGTCTTCGAATACGTGGCCGTGGTGTCCGCCGCACTTGGCGCAGTGATACTCGGTGCGCGGCAGGATCAGCTTGTAATCGGTCGATTTGGCGAACGCACCGGGGATGGTGGTAAAAAAGCTCGGCCAGCCGGTGCCCGATTCGTATTTCATTGCCGAGGTGAATACCGGCAGATCACAGCCGGCGCAGACAAACACGCCGGGGCGTTTTTCCGCATTCAGCGGGCTGCTGCCGGCGCGCTCGGTGCCGTCCTGGCGCAACACGTCGAACGCTGCCGGCGACAGCCGCTTGCGCCATTCATCCTTGCTCAGTTTGAGCGGCGGGTTTGCCGTCACTTCCGGCGTGCCGTCGGCGAGCAGTTGCTTCCAGTTCTTGAGCATGTCTTCAACGGCTTTTTTGTCGATGGATTGCGCGCTAGCCTCGCGCCCGGACAGTGAACCGAATGCCGCCAGTGCCGCAATGCCTTGAATAAATCCGCGTCTTTCCATACATCCTCCTGTGTGTTCAGATTCAGACCACATCGACCGGGCAGAATTCCCGGTCTTGCGGTGTCGCAGATTAGTCGTGGCTTAAAACGCAACCTTACAGCGTGGCCTGCGAGCCGAAAATCACCGTGCATTCGCTGGAGAGCACGCCGCCGTTCCCATGCGCCAAAGCAACGTCGCAATTCTTGACCTGCCGTTGCCCGCATTCGCCGCGCACCTGGCGTATGGCTTCGATCATCACCAGCAGGCCGTACATGCCGGGGTGGCAATACGACAAGCCGCCGCCGCTGGTGTTTACCGCCAGTTTGCCGCCGGGGGCGATGGCGCCATCGGCCACAAAGCGTCCGCCTTCGCCTTTGGGGCAGAAGCCCATGTCTTCCAGAAACAGAATCGGCGTGATGGTAAATGCGTCGTAGAGCGACAGCATTTGCATGTCGGCGGGTTTCATCTTCGCCGCGGCGTAGGCCTGCGCGCCGGATTCTTTGGCGGCGGTGACGGTGAAATCCGGCATGCTGGAAATATTGGCGTGCGACAGCGATTCACCGGCGCCCAGCACATACACCGGTTTCTTTTTTAGCGATTTGGCGCGATCCGCGCGCACCATCACAATGGCGCCGCCGCCGTCGAGCACCAGGCAGCAATCACGCACTGTGAAGGGGTAGCTGACCATGCGTGCGTTCAACACTTGCTCAATGGTGAGCGGCTCTTTTTCCCACGCTTTGGGATTCATCAGCGCCCATTGCCGCGCGGACACGGCGACTTCAGCGAGCTGTTCGCGTGTGGTGCCGTACTGATGCATGTGACGCATCGCCGCCATCGCGTATGCGCTGCTCGGCAGAAACGGCCGGTAGGGTGATTCAAACGGATTAAAGTCGCGCGGGCTGGCCGCTGCACGTGACACCGAACGCTGCGTGCTGCCGTAAGCGATTACCGCCACATTGCACAGCCCCAATTGCAGCGCCGCCTGCGCGTGCGCCACATGCGTCATGAACGACGAGCCGCCGATAACCGTGCCGTCGAAATACGTGGGCTTGATACGCAGATACTCGGCAAATGCCATTGGCCCCATGCGCACCTGTGTCGCGCCGACGAACAAGCCATCGACATCCTTCAGCGTCAGGCCACAGTCTTCCAATGCACGCATCGTCGCCTGCGCCATCAGATCCATCGGGTGGGTGCCCTGCGCCATTTGACCAAGATCGGATTCCGCCGCGCCCACCACCGCAACGCTGCCTCGTTGAAGTCCGTTCATTTCGCGCCCTCCGCCGGCGTAAACACCGGATAGGGTGCTGCCTTGTCAGTACCCGGAAACACACGGAACTTCACCCGCATGCCGATCTTCACTTGCATGGCGTCGATATCCTCAACGCGGCTCATCATGCGAAAGCCCTCGTCCAGATCGATCATCGCCACGTTCAGCGGCGGCTCGCCTTTGTAGTGAACCACGGTGGTGGTGTAGACCGTGCCGAGGCCTTTGGAAACGCGCCATTCGATATTTTCACTGCCGGTGACGGGGGCATAAGCGCGCGGGTAGAAAAAAGGTTTGTTGTCGTCCAGGCAGACCTGATAGGCGAGTTCGCCTTTTGCCAGGTGCGCCTGAAATACGCCGAGCGGCGATTGTTCCATCAGACTGGACATGAGATTCCTTTGATTGGGTTTGGTTGAATGACGAGGCGAAACCTTCAGTGGATATTGTAGCGCGGCGGCCTGAGGCCGCAAAAACAAAAGCCTTTTGCAAACAGCGTGCAGGTTACCTACAATACTTTTTTCAGACTAATCCGGGTTGTATACGCATGCAACACAACACCATCGTAGACACCGCACAATTGCCCTGGAAGCGCAGCGCTTCCGAGGGGGTTGCCTTTACCTGCCAGGTGCTGCTGTCGGGCGAAGACGGCGGGCCCGAGGCGTTGCGTTTTCGTTTTGACGATTGCCCGTCGGTGTATGCCCATATGCATCTGACCTCGCAGTTCCAACTGCTGCTCAATGGCGCGATGGATTTTCCGCGCGGCGTCAAACACCTCGAAGCGCTGGCGATTCACTATACCGACCACAACATGCCGTATGGACCGTTTGCAGTGTCCGGCGGGCACGAGATGCTGGTGCTGCATCCGCGCGCGGGCGGCATTATCTCGATGGCGAATCTCGACGCGCGGCGCAAAATCAATTTGCAGGGGCGGCTGTACGCGGCGCTGGCGGTGGATGCGCCGTGGCAGGCGTTGCCCGGCGTCGAAGGCGCGACTTACCGATTTTTGATGCCGCCCGGTTTCGGCCCGGCGGCGGTCGTCACGCGAACCCCCGCCCACGCGGCCCTGTCGATGCCCGCACCGGTGTTTGGGCGTTATGAAGTGGTGCTCGACGGCTCCGTTATCATTGGCGGGCAGGAGATTGGGCCACCGGGCTTTCGCTATGTTTGTGGCGAGCAGGCGGCCGCACCGCTGGTGACGGGCGACGCCGGTGCGACCGTGGCATTTTTGACGTTTGACAAAGATGCACTCGAAGGCGGGATAATAGGCGGAGACTTGGCGGCCGAGGCTGCGGAAATGATGGCCCGGGCCATTTAGCCATTTAGCCATTTAGCGATTGAGTGGAACAGGAGGCGCGCAATGACTGAGACAACAGAAACAGCACAACCTTTTCGCGTGGCGGTATTCGCCGACTTCACCTGCCCTTACAGTTATCTGGCGGTGGATCAGATTGATCGCCTTGCCCGCGAATACGACGTGCAACCGCTGTGGCGCCCGCACTGGCTGCATCCCGACACGCCGCCCGAAGGCGCGCCGCGCGAAGACAATGCCGATGCCGTCGCGCGCCGCCATGCGTGGTTCAAGGAAATGGCGCCGGAGCAATACCCGCGCATACGCTTTCCGACGCGGCGGCAATACAGCTTTCGTGCATTCGAGGCGCTGGAGTTCGCCTGCGATAGCGGCCTCGACTTCGCCTACAAGACCGCCGTCTACGATTTGATGTGGACCGAAGGCCGCGATATCGGCGAGGTCGAAACCTTAGTCGATGCGGCTGAACGGGTGGGGCTTGACGCAGCCGAGCTTAAAATGGCGCTCGACGAACGTACCTACGCCGCACGCGCGCTCGATGCGGTGAAACAAGCCCACCGCGTTGGCATTATGAACACCCCGACCATTTTTCTGGGCAGAACGCGCATCAACGGCTGGCACTACTACGAAGTGCTGCAATCGGTGATGGAAAAGCAGGGCATGCAGCCGCGAGCCGTGCTCGCCAGTTAGGCTGTTGCTTTGCGAGGGGGGGCTTACTTCGGTGAGACGTTTCTGCCGAACCGCAGGGCATGCGTGGCAAGCAGCATTTCCGTCAGGAACAGCAGCAACGCCAACACAAAGGCGCCCACCGCTCCCAGAAATGTCCACGGCACGACGCGCTCGATACGCGGGAAGTAGGTCTCGCCCACGAATAGCAGCATCACGGTCGCGCCGATCAGCATGCCGCATACCGCCAGCAGCCCCACCGACCAGTTGCAGATGCGTCCGCGCAATTTCAGGCGGTCGAGTTCCCAGTGGATCGCACGCGGATTTTTTGCGTTGGCTGACTCCAGCCGTTCTTCCAGCTCACGCGCGCGGTCGATAATGCGCGCCAGCTGTGTCGCAACCGTGCCGATCATCGCCGCCACTGCGGCGAGCATGAAAATCGGCACGCCCGCTAACTAGATGGCATGGAGCACGGCGTGGGGAGTCATGCGATTAGTTTACCGGAATATCTGCGGCGCCGGCGCCGCGCCGAGACCGCAGCACGTCACAAAGTCGATGTTTTTCCCGGATCCAGTTCCGGCTTGAGCGCAAGCTGCGCCATGTTGATGGCGCTGTAGTAGCTGCACGTGAGCGTCAGGTCTACCACACCGCGCACGCCCAGGAGTTTTTGCGCAGCGGCGAACCCATCATCGGTTACTTTTTTGTCGCGCAGCAATTGATACACGAATCGCGTGATGATTTGTTCATCGGCGGTGAGTGTCGTCAGCGCCTTGCTGGTGCGTATGGCTTCGATGGAAGCCGCGCTGACGCCAGCCTTGGCGGCCAGCGTGGCGTGGGCTGTCCATTCGATGTCGCTGTTCCACTCGCGCGAGACGACAATGATCGCGAACTCTTTCAGGCTTTCCGGCAGCGCGCTTCTGAAGCGCAACTCTGCTCCCATCGAGGTAAGGTGGCTCGCGGCCTTGGGGCTGTTGAGCAAAGTACGAAATTGCAGCCCCACCTTGTCGGCGTTGCGGTCATTGCGAATGCGGTCATAAATCGCCTTGCCTTCGGCGTCCATTTCTTCACGGTCTATATACGGTACGCGTGCCATTGTGCAGTTCTCCAGTGATTTTTTTCAGTATTGTATGATGCGCGCGTTCTGGCGCTATCAGCTAATAATGCGGCGGAATCTCGTCATTCAGATTGCGCGGTTCATTCGGCTGCGCGGCGCGCATCTGCTCACGCAGCGTGACGATTTCCCGTTGCAATTGTTCGATCTGGCGCTGCTGCCGGTATACCGTATCGTTCAACGATTCCAGCAGGTCTTCCGACAGACAGAGTTTGGTTTCGATTTTTTCGAGGCGCTCGTCCATGGCTTTTTCCTGCGCGGGCGGTGAGCGCGGCGCCTCAATTGACATTGATCTTGGCCGCTTTCACCAGTGCGGCGTTGGTGCCGATTTCGGTTTTGATGTAAGCATCGAACTCACGCGGCGTCATCTGCATTTGTTCCGCGCCGAGTTTTGCCATGCGCTCGGTGATGTCGGGTGTTTGCAGGGTTTTCAGGGTGTTCTGGTGAAGTTTGGTGACGACGCCGCCGGGTGTTTTGGCGGGTACCACCATGCCGACCCAGAAGTTGTAATCCGAATTGGGCACGCCGGCCTCCAGCGTGGTTTGCAGTTCAGGTAGCGCCGATGAACGTTTGCTGCTGCCGACGGCAAGGCCCAGCAGGCGGTTGTCTTTGATGAATTGCAACACCGAAATCACTGGGCAAAAATAAATATCGATGCGCCCGGTGATGATGTCGGTCAGCGCTTCGGGCGTGCCTTTGAACGGCACGTGTGTGCCTTCGAGTCCCGCACCGAGGCGAAAGCGCTCAGCGTTTAATTGCGTGGCGCTGCCCGCGCCGGCCGAGGCGTAGGTCAGCGAACCGGGCTTGGCTTTGGCCGATGCAATCAACTCTTTCACCGAGCGTATGCCTTTCGACGGCGCGATCACCAGCACATTGGGCAGATTGGCGAGCGGTGTGATGCCGGAAAAATCGCGCAGCGTGTCATACGGCGTATTCGAGTAGGTGGTCGGCGTGACGGTGTGCGACGACGAATGCACCAGCAGGGTGTAGCCATCCGGGTTGGCCTTCGCCACCACGCCCACGCCGATGGTGCCGCCGGCGCCGGGGCGATTCTCGACGACGATGGTTTGCCCCAATTGTGTGCCCAGGCGTTCGGTGACGATGCGCGCTACCGCATCGGTGGCGCTGCCGGGCGTGAACGGCACCACCACGCGCAGCGTTTTGTTGGGCCAATTGGAGGCGGGCGCGGGGTCGATGGCGGGGTTGGGGGTTTGGGCATGGGCGGTGCCCGAGAGGGCCAGCAGCGTTACGGCGGCGAGTTTGTTCATGGTTACTCCTTGCGCAGGCAATCCGCGCGCAGGCGAAATACTTTCTGCGCGGTGTCGCTTAGTATGAGGTTTTTCTGTGCGGGTGTGAACGCGGCGTTGTCAAAAACTTTCAGCGGCTCAGGATCGCCAATCGGAAACGGCGCATCCGAACCCAGCATCACTTTATCGGCGCCGGCCTTGCGTGCCAGATATTCCAGCGAGTCGGTATCGAACACGCACGAATCAAAATACAGGGTGGCGAAACCTTTGCGCGGGTCGGCATACTTTCCCTGCGACGCGGTGTGGTTGCGCGCCAGACGCCCCAGCGCATACGGCAGCGCCGCGCCGCCGTGCGAGAGTATGAATTTCAAGCCGGGGAATTTGAGCAGATGCCCGGAGAACAACAGCCGCGACACCGCGATCGTGGTATCCGCCAGCCGCCCGACAGCGTTCACCAGATCGTAGTCATCCAGCCGCGGCTCGCCGCAGATAAACATCGGATGCAGAACCACCGCCGCGTTGAGCCTGGATGCGGTTTCCCAGAAAGGATCAAGCGACGGATCATCCAGATTGCCGCCGCCGTAGCCGCGGGGCAAGGTGCCGATCATGATGCCGCCGAAGCCCTGATCCATCGCCCATCCTAATTCTTTCGCCGCGAGTTTGCCGTCTTGCAGCGGCACCGTGGCGAGCGGGGTGAAGCGCCGCTCGTCGCGCAACTCGTCGAGCATGCAGGTGTTGAGGTAGCGGCTCCACGCCGCGCCTTCGGTTGCGGGCAGCTCGTAGCCGAAGCTGTCGAGCCAGCCGCCGAGGATTTGGTGGTCGATGCCGTTTTTATCCATCCACGCCTGGCGGTCGGCAAGGTCGGAAAGTTTGGGCATCACCGCGCGCGTGGCGGGCGCGCCGGGGAATTCCATTTTGGCATTGTTGCCTTCGCGCAGCAGTGTGACGCCGGGGAATTTTGCGGCGTGCGCGTCGAAGCGCTGCAGGATCGCGCGCGGCGTGAAGTGAGCGTGGATGTCTACAACGAGAGTTTTCATAAGTTTTGTTTTTAAAAGACTTTTTGTTATGGCGGTGTATGAGTTTTCGCTGCTTTGATCGTACGCCAAAGCGCATCCTGCGTCATCGGCAATGTTTCAATGCTCACACCCAGCGGCGCCAGCGCATCATTCACCGCATTGGCCACCGCTGCTGGCGCACCCAGATAGCCCGCCTCGCCTGAACCCTTTTGCCCGAAGGTGGTTAGCGGCGACGGCGTGCAATGATCGACGATCTTGATGGCGGGGATTTCCATCGCGCTCGGAATCAGATAATCCATGAAGCTGCCGCTCAACAACTGGCCGTCGTCGCTGTAAGCAAATTTTTCATAGAGCGCCGCGCCGATGCCGTGGGCGATGCCGCCGTAGGTCATGCCATGCACGATGTCCGGATTTATCATCACGCCGCAGTCGTGGCCGCAGACATATTTTTTAATTTCGGGGCGCGCGGTGTCAGGGTCGAGTTCGACGTAAACGATGTGCGTCTCGAAGGCGTAACACGGGTAGATTTGCACCTCGCCCGCCGCATTGGGCAGGCTACCGCCGGTGGGTACCTGCCACACAAATTTTGCCTGTAAGCCCGGCTCGACACCCGGCGGCATTTGATGAAACTTGCGATGCGCGATAGTGGTGATTTCATCCCACGTCAGGCGCTTTTCAGGATGGCCGCGCACGGATACATTGCCCTCCGAATACTCGGCGGCTTCGATGCTGCAACCCAGATTGTGCGCGGCGATGGCTATCACCGTTTCACGAATCTTCTGCGCCGCGCCCGCCGCTGCACCACCGAGCATGATCGCCATGCGGCTGCCGACGGGGCTATTCGACGGCAGCGCCTGCAACGAATCGGCGCGCACCACGCGGATGTTTGCCGGATCACGTTCGAGAATTTCACCGATCACGGTGGACACCAGCGTTTCGTGGCCCTGGCCGGATGACGAGGTGTTCATCACACCAGTGACCGCACCCGACAAATCCACGCGCACCAAGCACGAATCCATCCACGTCGTCGTATCGTTTTTCGCATTGAACAGCGGCTCGAACGAGGCATTGCCGCCGCTGGGTTCGAGGCAGGTTGAGATGCCGATGCCTGCAAAGCGCCCCTCATTGCGCGCCTGATCGCGCGCTTTGACGAGTGCCGGATAGTCAATCGCGTGCAGCGCTTTATCCAATACGGCGTGGTAATCGCCGGAGTCGTAGCTCGATCCACTGGGGATGCGGTAAGGGAACTCGTCTTTGGGAATCAGATTCTTGCGTCGCAGCACAATACGATCCATGCCGAGGTGGCGCGCGATGGTGTCCATCGTGCGCTCGATGGCAAAATTGGTGGGCGCTTGACCAAAGCCGCGCACCGCCTCCTGCGGTGTCTTATTGGTCATTACCGAAATCGGTTCGTATTCCACGGCGGCGATGCGATATGGCCCGCAGATCGCAGTGATCGGTTTGCCCAGTTGCAGCGGCGCACGGCCCGCATAAGCGCCGACATCATCGAGCGCGCGAATTTTCAGCGCGCGCACCGTGCCGTCGTT
>JAYVQD010000164.1:0-8881 GCA_043777275.1 Nitrosomonadales bacterium | reverse complement strand
CCATGGAATCCAACCTGGTGATCGACGCCACGCTGGCTGAAAATCAGGGGCAGTCGAAGGCGATGTGGCGTATACGCGAATCCATCCCCGAAGCCGCGCGCAATGAGTCGGGTATGCTCTACCGTCACGATATCGCGGTGAGCGTGGGCGAGATTCCGGCGTTTATCCGCGACGGTCAAGCCGCACTTGAAAAACACTTCAAGGGCACCCATATCATTTGCTTCGGCCATCTGGGCGACGGCAATCTGCATTACAACACTTACGTCGAAGGCCGCCTACGCAGCGATGCCGCCGCGCGCGAAGCCAACGATGTCACCACAGTCATCTACGATATCGTCAAACAATACAAAGGCAGTTTCAGCGCTGAGCACGGCATCGGCATCGCCAAGGTCGCGGAACTCGTGCGCTACAAAGACCCGGTGGAGATTGACCTCATGCGCACCGTAAAACGCGCGCTCGATCCCGACGGGATCATGAATCCCGGAAAAGTACTTTAGTGAGGTACTGTAAGCCGCCGCTCGCGAACCCGACTAATCGCGCGTAAGTACCCTTGGAGACCACCATGACCGACAAAGTAAAAAAAACCGACGCCGAATGGAAACAAATGCTCACGCCAGAGCAATTCGACGTCGCGCGCAAAAAAGGCACCGAGCGCGCTTTCACCGGCGTGTATTGGGACAATCACGAGCAAGGCGTCTACCGCTGCACTTGCTGCGATACCGAGCTATTCAACTCCAGCCACAAGTTTGAATCGGGCAGCGGTTGGCCCAGCTTCTGGCAGCCCGCAGTCGCCGAAAACGTGGCGTCGGAAGAAGACAATGGCTTATTCATGCGCCGCACCGAAGTCTTGTGCAGCAAGTGCGATGCGCATCTCGGCCATGTGTTCGAAGATGGCCCGCAGCCGACCGGGCTGCGCTATTGCATCAACTCCGCCTCGCTCAAGTTTGAGAAGTCTTAATCCAGCAGGAATGATCAGCAAGGATCCAACGCCATGAAGTTTTTGTTCGACATGTTTCCAGTGATTCTGTTTTTCGTGGCATTCAAATTTTGGGGCATCTATCCGGCGACCGCAGTTGCCATAGGCGCAACGTTGCTGCAAATCGGCTGGTTGATCTTCAAGAAACGCAAAATCGAACCCATGCTGTGGGTAAGCCTGGGCGTCATTGTTGTTTTTGGCGGCGCGACACTCTTGCTGCAAAACGAAACCTTTATTAAATGGAAGCCTACGGTGCTGTATTGGCTGTTTGCCGCTGCGCTGGGCATCGGCACGCTGATCTTCAAGAAAAACCTGATTCGCGCCATGATGGAAAAGCAGGTCACCCTGCCCGAGCCGGTGTGGGCCAAATTGCTGTTGAGCTGGATCGCGTTTTTCATTGTGATGGGCGTACTCAACCTGTATGTGGCATTCAATTACTCCACTGATACGTGGGTCAATTTCAAGCTCTTTGGCGGTATGGGGCTGATGCTGCTGTTCGTCATTGGGCAGGCGCTCATGCTGGCGAAGCACATGCAGGAAAAAAAGCCTGAGTAGTCGCAGAACCTTCCCGCGCGCGGGCGGTCAGTAACCCGGTACCCTATGAATACCATCGAAAACATCCAACAGCGTCTGGCGGTGCTAACGCCCGAATCCATTGAAATCACGGATGACTCCGGCCAACACATCGGGCACGAAGGTGCAAAAGACGGCGGCGGGCACTACCAGTTGCTGCTGGTTTCGGCGCAATTTCACGGCGTGGCGTTGCCTGCGAGGCACCGTATGGTTTACGATGCGCTCGGCTCAATGATGAAGCATGAAATTCACGCACTGTCGATCAAGGCGTACGCGCCTGACGAAATTTGACCACAGCGTTTAACCGCAGCGTCTAACCCCTCAGGATCACCAAGGACTTTTATGCACCACTACCAAAAATTTGCCCCCTTAGTTGCACCCATCGCTGTTGCCTCCGCACTGTTTCTGTTGCCCGCGTTTGCCTTTGCGCAAGCACCCGTGGCCAAAGTCAACGGCGTGTCGATTCCGCAGGCCAAGCTCGACGCCATCATCAAGGCGCGCGCGGCAGGCAAGCAGCCGGATACACCGGAAATTCGCGCCGCGATCCGCGACACTTTGATTAATCAGGAAGTGGTCGCGCAGGAAGCGGTCAAAAAAGGCATCGACAAAAATCCGGAAGTCGCCGCGCAACTCGATTTGCAACGTCAGGAAACCCTGGTCAATGCGTTCGTTCAGGAATACATGAAGACCAACCCGGTAACCGACGACGTCATGCGCAAGGAGTACGAGCGCATCAAGCCGACGATTCCCGCCAAGGAATACAAAGCGCGCCATATTCTGGTCGACAAGGAAGATGAGGCCAAAGAGATCACCGCGCAAATCAAGAAAGGCGGCAGTTTTGAGAAAATCGCCGCTGAAAAATCCAAGGACACCGGCTCCAAGGGCAAGGGCGGTGACCTCGATTGGGGTCCAACAGGCCGCTACGTTAAGCCGTTCGGCGAAGCCCTCGCGAAATTGAAAAAAGGCCAGATGACCGACGCCGCCGTGCAAACCGAATTCGGCTGGCACGTGATTCGTCTGGATGATGAGCGCGCCACCAAGGTGCCGACGTTCGAAGAAGCCAAGCCACAGATTCAGCAAATGCTGCAAGGCCAAGCCGTGCAAAAAATGCTGGCTGACCTTCGCACCAAAGCCAAAGTCGAATAGGCGATCAAACTATAAGTAGTTGTTTTTACAATAAAAAACGGCGGACTTATTTTTCAATTTGTCCGCCGTTTTTTTATGGCACGCAGGCGCGGGGCTGGCTCAGCCCACCCACTTGCGCGCATTGCGAAACATGCGCAACCACGGACCGTCTTCACCCCAGCCCTCGCTCCCATTGGTACCATCGGGATGCCACGAATTCTGCACCGTCCTGAATACCCGTTCGGGATGCGGCATCAAAATCGTGAAGCGCCCATCGGGCGTGGTCAGTCCGGTGATGCCTTGCGGTGATCCGTTGGGATTAAGCGGATAACGCTCCGTCACCTGCCCGGCGTTATCGACAAAGCGCAGCGCCACCAGCGATTGCACTTTTTTAATCGCGGCATCATCAGCGAATTCGGCGTAACCCTCGCCGTGCGCCACCGCCACCGGCAGCCGGCTGCCTGCCATCCCGTCGAAAAACAGCGAGGGGGACTTTTGAATCTCCACCATCGCGACGCGCGCTTCGAACTGCTCGGATTTATTCTTAACGAAATGCGGCCACGCTTCCGCCCCCGGTATCAGCGCGTGCAGATTGCTCATCATCTGGCAACCGTTGCACACGCCCAGCGCAAAGGTGTCGGTGCGCTTGAAGAACGCCTCGAACTCGTTGCGCGCGCGTTCATTGAACAGTATCGACTTCGCCCAGCCCTCGCCCGCGCCCAGCACGTCGCCATACGAAAATCCACCGCACGCCGCAAAGCCTTTGAAATCCGCCAGACGCACGCGCCCGGCGATGATGTCGCTCATATGCACGTCCACCGAGGCAAAGCCCGCGCGATCAAACGCCGCTGCCATCTCGATCTGACCGTTCACGCCCTGCTCGCGCAGAATGGCGATGCGCGGGCGCTGGCCCGTCACGATAAACGGTGCGCTGATGTTGTGTGAAAAATCAAACGTCACGTGCGGCGTGATGCCGGGATCAGCGGCGTCAAGAATCCGGTCGTATTCCTGCTGCGCGCAGTGCGGATTGTCGCGCAGCGTTTGCATACGATAGGTCGTTTCAGACCACGCACGATGCAGGTCACTGCGCTGCTCGCACAAAACCTCCTGATTGCCTACGCGCACGCGCAACGCCGCTTCTGCGGTAACCACGCCGATGCGCTGACACGGCACGCCCGCCGACGTAAACGCCTGCGTCACTGCGGCTTCATCCGGCGCACGCACTTGCAGCACGACGCCGAGTTCTTCGTTGAACAGCGTGTCGAGCGGCGGCGCGCTTGGCGGCAGATCCAGCGTCACTCCGGCGCGACCGGCGAACATCATTTCGCACACCGTGGCAAACAGCCCGCCATCGGATCGGTCGTGATAAGCTAATATCCGCGACTTATACGTAAGTATTTGTTTTTGTTGAATAAATTTAACAATACTGGATGGCGATTCGAGGTCGGGCGCAACCGAGCCGGTGACACCCCATGCCTGCGCCAACGCAGAGCCGCCCATCCGCGTCTGCCCGTGGGCGAGATCGATCAGCAACAACACCGTGGCACCGCAATCGGTGCGCAACTGCGGTGTTAGTGTTTGCCGCACATCCAGCACCGGCGCAAACGCCGATACGATCAACGACAACGGCGCCACGACTTCTTTTTTCTCGCCGTGCTCGCGCCAAGTGGTCTTCATCGACAGCGAATCCTTGCCCACCGGAATGCTGATGCCGAGCCGCGGACACAGTTCCATCGCCACGGCATGCACGGTGTCGAACAGCGCCGCGTCTTCGCCAGCGTGGCCCGCGGCGGCCATCCAGTTGGCCGAGAGTTTGATGTCGCCCACATTCGCAATCGGCGCGGCGGCGATATTGGTAATCGCCTCGCCCACCGCCATACGGCCCGACGCAACCGCGTTAATCACCGCCAGCGGCGTGCGCTCGCCCATCGCAAACGCTTCGCCGCGATAGGTATTAAAGCCCATCAACGTTACGGCCACATCCGCCACCGGCACCTGCCATGGCCCCACCATCTGATCGCGCGCGGTCATGCCACTCACGCTGCGGTCGCCGATGCTGATTAAAAACGTTTTGTCCGCTACCGATGGCACGCGCAACACACGGTAAGCGGCCTCGCGCAGATTGATGGTCGAGAAATCAAATGCCGGCAACTCACGTGCCAACCGTTCGACACGCCGCGTCATTTTCGGCGGCTTGCCGAGCAACACGTCGAGTTCCATATCCACCGCGTTATTGCCGAATACCGGATCATGCACCGTGAGCCGGCCATCATCCGTGGCCTCGCCCACCACCGCGTAGGGGCAACGCTCACGCGCGCAAAGGTCGTCAAACAATGCCAGCGACGCGGGCGCTATCGCCAACACGTAACGCTCCTGCGCTTCATTGCACCAGATTTGCATCGGCGACATGCCCGGTTCTTCGCTGGGGATTTTGCGCAAATCGAAGCGTCCGCCGAGCCCGGCCTGATGCACCATTTCCGGCAGCGCATTGGATATGCCGCCCGCGCCGACATCATGTATCGACAATATCGGATTGGCGTCAGCCAGCGCGCAGCACCGGTCGATCACCTCCTGCGCGCGGCGCTGCATTTCGGGATTACCGCGCTGCACCGAATCAAAATCGAGGTCTTCCTGATTGGCGCCGGTGTCCATGCTCGACGCCGCACCGCCACCGAGACCGATCAGCATGCCGGGGCCGCCCAATTGAATCAGCAGCGCGCCCGCGCCGGGTTCTTTTTTGAACGCATGACTCGCCGCGATATTGCCCACGCCGCCCGCGATCATGATCGGCTTGTGATAGCCGCGCATTTCTCCCGCGACGTTTTGCTCGTAGGTGCGGAAATAGCCTGTCAGATTCGGTCGCCCGAATTCGTTGTTGAACGCGGCCCCGCCAATTGGGCCTTCAAGCATGATCTGCAAGGCTGAGGCGATGCGTCCCGGCTTGCCGTAGGACGCTGACTCGCTTTCCCACGCTTGAATGCCGCCGGGTATGCGCAAATTCGATACCGAGAATCCGGTCAACCCGGCCTTGGGTTTGGAGCCGCGCCCGGTCGCGCCTTCATCGCGTATCTCGCCTCCCGAACCCGTAGCTGCACCGGGAAACGGCGCAATCGCGGTGGGGTGGTTATGCGTTTCGACCTTCATCAGAATATGCGTGTCGTCCTCGACAAAACGGTATTCACTGACGTGTGCACCCTCCGTTGCCGGATAAAACCGCTCGACGCGCGCACCTTCGATAATTGATGAGTTATCCGAGTACGCCACCACCGTGCCCTGCGGATGTTTGGCGTGCGTGGTGCGGATCATGCCGAACAGCGAAATATCCTGCGCCGCGCCATCAATCACCCAATCGGCGTTGAATATCTTGTGGCGGCAATGCTCCGAGTTCGCCTGCGCGAACATCATCAGCTCCACATCCGCCGGGTTGCGCTTCATGCGCGTGAAATTTTCAACGAGGTAGGTGATTTCGTCTTCCGACAGCGCCAGGCCCAACTCACGATTGGCGTGGGCCAGGGCTGGCGCGCCGCCGCCGAGTATATCCACCGTCGTAAGCGGTTTCGGCTCGAAGTGCGTAAACAAGTGGTCCGCGTCTTGCAATGCGGTGACGACACTCTCGGTCATGCGGTCGTGGATTAACGGCTGCACCAGCGTGCGCGCCTGCTCCGCGGTAACGCCGCTCACCCAAAACGCCGTGCCGCGTTCAATGCGGCGAACGGTTTCCAGCCCGCAATGGCGCGCAATGTCCGTAGCTTTGGAGGACCACGGCGAAATCGTGCCGGGCCGGGGCGTCACCAACAGCAACTCGCCTTGCGCACCATCAACAGACGAAGCGGGCCCATACGTCAATAGGCGTTCGAGCCGTTCGTGTTCCGGCGCAGTCAGCGCGCGCGTGGTTTCAACAAAATGCCAGAATTCGGCGTGCAGCCTGAGCGACGGTAGCGCCACTAACGAAGCAGGAAGCGACTGCAGAAGTTTGGTGAGGCGAAAATCAGAGAGGGCGCGGCGGCCCCGGAGATGCAGAATCATCGGTATTCCGGCGCTGTAAAGCCGTATTTTACAATGCTTTTCCGCTACACTTATTCGCATGCAAATCAACATCGGTCACGGCACCCCACTCTATCTGACGGCTGACATACGCCGCATCGAGTCGCGCCATGCCGATGTCACCCCGCCGCTGATGGAACGGGCGGGCCTGGCCGCCGCACAACTCGCCCGCACGCTGGCCGCCGACAGCGGCAAACCGATACTGCTGTTCGCCGGCCCCGGCAACAACAACGGCGACGCGTTCGTGGCCGCGCGTTACCTCAAGCAATGGTTTTATTCCGTCGCCGTCGTCTTTGGCGGCGACGTTGCGACATTGCCGCGTGATGCCGCTGCCGCCCATGAGAGCTGGCGGGCCGCAGGCGGTGCGATCACCGACACGCTCCCTGCGCCGGACAGATGCAGCCTCGTGATCGACGGCCTGTTCGGTATCGGCCTCACGCGCACCATTGAAGGTCGCTACGCCGAGTGGATAGCTTTCATCAACCAGTACCGCGCACCCGTACTCGCCATCGATATCCCCAGCGGCCTTGATGCGGATACGGGCCGCATCCACCGCTGCTGCGTGCGCGCCACGCATACGCTTACCTTCATCGGCGCCAAGCCCGGTCTGCTGACACTCGACGGGCCGGATCACTGCGGCGAACTGCATCTGGATGATCTCGATCTGCCGAACGCTACAGACGCAGCACCGGGCCGCGTACTAAACCTCGCCACGCCCGCGCTCGCCCCACGCCTGCGCAACACCCACAAAGGCAGTCACGGCAGCGTCGGCATCATCGGCGGCGGCACCGGCATGGTGGGCGCCGCGCTGCTGGCAGGACGTGCCGCATTGAAACTCGGCGCAGGCCGCGTGTACGTGGGCGTGATCGCACCCGGCGCGCCGCTGCTCGATATGGCGCAACCCGAACTGATGCTGCGTACAGCCGATGCGGTTTTGAAACTGGATCACTTGAGTTGCCTTGCCATCGGCCCCGGATTAGGCGCCTCACCTGAAGCGGATTTTTACTTGCAGTGGGCGCTGCAAGCCCAAGTGCCACTGGTCATCGATGCTGATGCGCTCAATGGCATCGCCGCTTCTGATAAACTAAAAACTGTTTTAAAACAAATACTTACGATAAAAGTCTTAACCCCACATCCGGCCGAGGCCGCACGCCTGCTGGGCTGCACCACAAGCGAGGTGCAAGCCCATCGCATCGCAGCGGCTACCGCGCTCGCGACGCAATACCACGCGCACGTGGTGCTCAAAGGCGCGGGCAGCATTTGCGCATCGCCCGCGCAGCCGTGGCGCATCAACACCAGCGGCAATCCCGGCATGGCAAGCGCGGGCATGGGCGATGTACTCACCGGCATAATTGCGGCATTGATCGCGCAAGGTTTGCCGCCGCAAAACGCCATCGACACCGCCGTGTGGCTGCACGGCGCCGCCGCCGATGCATGTGTCGCTTGCGGTATGGGCCCCGTGGGATTAACCGCGAGCGACACCCTCGACGCCGCGCGCGCGCTGCTCAACGCCAGTCCAGTAGGGGATCAATCGCTTATATCGTGATCTATCCCGCGACAGGCGAGCACTCAATGGCGTGACAGGGGCACGAGAGTTGGGGAAAATGAGCCGCCGCTGTAAACTTCGGGCAGCGAGTATCCATCACACCCTATCTATTGCGCCCCCGGCACGTTACCCCATGTAGTATAGCGTGATGAATAACTTTCTCCTGTTCGTGACGGGGCCGCTCCCCGGCCCCACGCTGCCTGCCACCTACAACGGTTGGCTGGCCGTGCTTTCATTCATCGTCGCAACGCTCGCGGCCTACACCGCTATCGAACTGGCAGAACGGGTACGGGAATTCCGCACCGAACCGCGCAAAGCCGCCGCGTGGCTCGCCGGCGGCGCGGTCGCGATGGGCGCGGGTATCTGGTCGATGCACTTTGTTGCGATGCTTGCCTATCAACTGCCGGTGCCGGTGCGCTACGAGTTGTGGACAACGGTAATATCGATGGCCGTAGCGATCGTCGCTTCGGGTTTCGCGCTGTTCATCGTCACACGCATCGTTACGTCGTTTCCGCGGATCGCATTGAGCGGCGCCGTGATGGGTGTGGGCATCGTTGCCATGCACTACACCGGCATGGCCGCCATGCGGCTCGATGCCCTGATCATGTATTATCCCG
>JAYVQD010000163.1:0-8912 GCA_043777275.1 Nitrosomonadales bacterium | reverse complement strand
CCGATGCTGACCGTGCCCGCCGAAGCGGTAATCAGCACCGGCAAACGCAGCGTGGTGATCGTCGCCGAGGATGGAGGCAAGTTTCGCCCGGTGGATGTCGAAACCGGACGCGACAGCGGCGGCATGACCGAGATACGCAAAGGCTTAACCGCCGGACAAAAAGTGGTTGCTTCGGGGCAATTTTTGATCGATTCGGAGTCGAGTCTGAAAACCACGTTAAACCGTTTGCAGACCGCGCCTGAAGTGTCCAGCGCTACTACCAAGGCGGCTCACCACACCGGCAGCGGCAAGATCACCAGCATCGACGCGAAAGACGGCACGCTGGAAATCAGCCATGGCCCGATACCCGCATTGAAGTGGCCGGCGATGAAGATGACGTTTCGTGCCGCCGATAAAGCGTTGCTCGCAAACACAAAGCCAAGCGAAGAAATCGAATTTGACATACTGGCCGAACCCAATAAGGCCGGTGATTATATCGTTACGCGGATCATGTCGCGCGCAGCGGGTGCCAACAAATGATCGCCGCGCTGATCCGCTGGTCGATCAACAACCGCTTTCTGGTGCTGCTGACGGCGGCGATGATCTCCGCGTGGGGCGTATGGTCGGTGATGAAAACACCGCTCGATGCGCTGCCGGATTTATCTGACACGCAAGTCATCATCCGCACCACCTGGCCGGGGCAGGCGCCGCAGATCGTCGAAGATCAGGTGACCTATCCGCTCACCACCACCATGCTGTCGGTGCCGGGGGCTAAAACCGTGCGCGGCTATTCGTTCTTTGGCGATTCGTTTGTGTATGTGCTGTTCGAGGATGGCGTCGATTTGTATTGGGCGCGCTCGCGCGTGCTGGAATATTTAAATCAAGTACAGGGCCGCTTGCCGCGCAACGCCAAGGCAGCACTGGGGCCGGACGCCACCGGCGTGGGCTGGATTTACCAATACGCCGTCGTCGACAAAAGCGGGCGGCACGACCTCGGCCAGTTGCGCGCGCTACAAGACTGGTTTCTCAAATACGAATTAAAAAGTGTCGCTAACGTGGCCGAAGTCGCCACCGTCGGCGGCATGGTGCGCCAGTATCAGATTGTGCTGAACCCCGATCGCCTGCGCGCGTATTCGCTGCCGGTGTCGCGCGTGATACAGGCGGTGAAAAACGCCAATCAGGAAAGCGGCGGCTCGGTGCTCGAACTGGGTGAGGCCGAATACATGGTGCGCGCACGCGGCTACTTGAAATCACTCGATGATTTTCGTGCGATACCGGTGGGCCTCGGCGACGGCGGCACGCCGGTGCTGTTAAAAGACGTGGCGCGCGTGCAGATCGGCCCGGAGATGCGGCGCGGCATCTCCGAGTTGGACGGCGAAGGCGAAGCTGTCGGCGGCATTGTCATCATGCGTCAGGGCAAGAACGCGCTGGAGACCATCGCCGCCGTGAAAGCCAAGATTGAAAGCCTCAAGCCGGGCTTGCCGCCGGGGGTGGAAATCATCCCCGCCTACGACCGCTCCAATCTGATTCAACGTGCCATCGACCACCTGCGCGACAAGCTCATCGAGGAATTCGCCGTGGTGGCGCTGGTGTGCATAGTGTTTTTGCTGCACTTACGCTCAAGTCTCGTCGCCATCATCACGCTGCCGCTCGGTGTGCTGGCGGCGTTTATCGTGATGGTGCATCAAGGGATTAACGCTAACATTATGTCGCTCGGCGGCATAGCCATCGCCATCGGCGCAATGGTGGATGCAGCGATAGTCATGATCGAAAACGCACACAAGCACCTCGAAACGTGGCGACACACACACGCGGACGAGATGCTCACCGACGACGAACGCTGGCGGCTGATTGGTGACGCAGCGGTAGAAGTCGGCCCCGCGCTGTTTTTCAGCTTGCTCATCATCACGCTGTCGTTCGTACCTGTGTTCGCGCTCGAAGCGCAGGAAGGCCGCCTGTTCGCCCCGCTCGCTTACACCAAAAGTTATGCGATGGCGGCGGCGGCAGCGCTGTCGGTGACACTGGTGCCGGTGCTGATGGGCTACTGGATACGCGGTCGAATACCAGACGAAAATCGCAATCCAATCAATAGGTTACTGATGTTTCTCTATCGCCCGCTGCTGGCCGGGGTGCTGCGCTTTCCGAAGCTCACGCTGGTTATCACGGTGATTGTGCTGGCGGTCTCGGCTTACCCCGCGATGCGCCTCGGCGCGGAATTCATGCCGCCGCTCGACGAAGGCGATCTGCTCTACATGCCCACCGCGCTGCCGGGTTTATCGGCGGGCAAGGCCGCCGAGATACTGCAACTCACCGACCGCATGATCCGCACCATCCCCGAAGTCGCGCGCGTGTTCGGTAAAATCGGGCGCGCCGATACCGCCACCGACCCCGCACCGCTGGAAATGGTGGAGACCACCATCCAGTTCAAACCCAAAAGCGAATGGCGCGCAGGCATGACACACGAAAAACTGGTCGAAGAACTCGACCGCGCAGTGCGCGTGCCGGGGCTATCGAACATCTGGGTGCCGCCGATCCGCAATCGCATCGACATGCTCGCCACCGGCATCAAAAGCCCGCTCGGCATCAAGGTCGCAGGCCCCGACCTCGCCACCATCGAGCGCATCGCTTCCGACATCGAACGCGCGGTAAAAAACGTGCCCGGTGTCACCTCCGCGCTTGCCGAACGGCTCACCGGCGGACGCTACATCGATGTCACCATCGACCGTGCGGCCGCCGCGCGTTACGGCATGAACATCGTTGAGGTGCAGGAGATCATCGCTGCCGCAGTGGGCGGTGAAAACATCGGCGAAACCATCGAAGGCTTGCAGCGCTTCCCCATCAGCGTGCGCTACCCGCGCGAGCTGCGCGATTCCGTCGAAGCCCTGCGCACGCTGCCGGTGGTCACCGAGCGCGGCGCGCAGATACCGCTGGGCGCACTCGCCAAAATCGCCATCGTTGACGGCCCGCCGATGCTACGCAGCGAAAACGCGCGCTTGTCCGGCTGGATCTACGTGGACATGCGCGGACGCGATCTGCAATCGGTCGTCACCGACGCGCAACGTGTAGTAAGGGAACAGGTAAAACTGGAACCCGGTTACTCGCTCGCATGGTCAGGCCAGTTTGAATATCTCGAACGCGCCAAAAAACGGCTAACCGTAGTCATACCGTTCACGCTGGCGATCATCTTCGTGCTGCTCTACATTATTTTCAGAAGCGCAGGCGAAGCGCTGCTCATCATGGCGGCAGTGCCGTTCGCGCTGGTGGGCGGGCTGTGGCTGATCTGGCTGATGGGCTACAACCTGTCGGTGGCGGTGGCGGTGGGCTTTATCGCGCTGGCGGGCGTGGCCGCTGAATTCGGCGTGGTGATGCTGATTTACCTTCGGCACGCGCTGGATAAACGCATCGCTGCCGGCGAAACGGTCGACGCGAAAATGGTCACGGACGCCATCACCGAAGGCGCACTGCTGCGCGTGCGGCCCAAAGCCATGACCGTGGCCGTCATCCTTGCAGGCTTGTTGCCGATCATGCTAACCACCGGCGCGGGTTCGGAAGTCATGCAGCGCATCGCCGCGCCCATGGTCGGCGGCATGATTACCGCACCGTTGCTATCGATGCTGGTGATACCGGCGGCTTATTTGTTGATGCGAAGGCGGCGCAAAGCGGCTTGAGGTTTTGCCGGTGCAACCACGCTACGCCGCCAGGCTGGGTACCAGGATGAAATAGGCGTTGAGCATGTATAAGCCCGACAGGATCAGCAGCACGCCGCCGGTGATTTCAAATATTTTCTGGAACTTGCTCAATCCCGCAAGGCTCTCAAGCCAGCCCATCGCCACTGCGCCGAGCATGATTGGAACAGCTCGCCCCAAAGCAAACGCCAGCAGCAACGTCACTCCTAAAACAGGCGAGCCGCTGCTTGCCGCCACGCCAAGCAGCACCACCAGCGCCGGTGTGCAGAATGGACACACCGCCACCGAAAACGGCACGCCCAGCGCGAATGCGCCCCACGCCCCCGTCACCGGCCTCGCGCGCAGTTTCAACGCAGGCAACGGCAATCGTAACCACCCCGGCCAGATCAAGCCCAAAACAATCAACAAGGGACCGAGCACCAAACCCCATGCGCGGCCCAGTAGATGCTGTACCCACATGCCGCCCAACGCGGCGGCAAGCCCCAGAAAAATGTGGGTTACGATCATGCCCAGCACAAACAACCCGCCGAAAAGCACTGCCTCGCGCGGCGTGCGCGATTTCGTGACATAAGCGAGTGAAACCGGAATCGCCGCCAGCGCCACCGGATTGAAGCTGAAGATGAAACCCGCCGCCAGACCGGCCAACAGCGCGCCGAACCCGGCTTGCGCCGCCGCCAGGCGCAAGGCTTCGATATCCATCAGTGCGGGGCCAGACTGGTGAGCGCGGCGCGAAGCTGTCCGGCGGTGGGCAACGATGAAAATTTCAGTTCACCGTTGATGGCAACAGCGGGCATGCTCAACACCCCGAGTGTCACCGCGTAGTCGAGTTCTTCGAGCACGTTAACCTCACGCCACAGCAGGTTGTCCGCGCCGAGTACGGATTGCGCGGCGGCGCGCAACTCGTGGCGCGCCGCCGCGCACTTTGCACACCCAGGTGCGGCGATGATTTCGATCTTGACAGTCATGCGGGCGCTCCCTGCAGGCCGCTCTCCAGCGCGCCGAGGATGGCGCAGGCATCGACAGGATTCTCGCCGCCGTCACAACTTTGGATCAACTCATCGAGTGCGCGCGACATGGCCTGCAAACTCTTGAGCTTGTGCTCGACACGCAACTTTTTCTCGATGGCAAGGCTGCGCACATCCGCGCAGCAGGCGCGATCCGCCGACCGTAGCGTCAGCAGTTCCTTGATATCCGACAGCGTGAACCCGCATTGCTGCGCCTGCTTGATAAAGCGGATGCGTTGCATGGCTTCATCATCGTACAAGCGATAGCCTGCGGCGGTTTTCGAAGCCGGGGTAATCAGGCTTTCTTTCTCGTAGTAACGCAGCGTATCGGCGCTCACGCCGGCGAGCCGCGCCACTTTTCCAATGGTATGCATGGTGTCCTTCTAATCGTGACAGTCACTATAAACCCTGGAGTCAACATTATGGTCAAGGTTCAAGCGAAATATTTCGCCGTGTAACGCCGGCGTGCGCTAGGCCTGGCCCAATCCGGCGGCGCGTAGCACCGCTTCATCGATGCCCGTGCTGGCACCGGTGCAGCACGCGGCAAGTTGCCCGTTGATGGCAATCGCCGGCCCCGAACGAACGCCCAGGTCGCGGGCACGTTTGGCCACGTTGATGTCGTTCATGTCAAGCACCGTGACTTCACACGACGGACAGGCAAGGCGATTGACAAGATCAATGGCGCTCTCGCAAGCAGGGCATCCCGCGCTGAAGATTTCAACTTTACGTTTGGTGGTCATGGTATTTCTCCCAGTGAATGAGGTGACGAAACGCGCAGGCTGACGACCGGTTAGATCATCAATCCAGCGCTTCATCATGATGAACCTTGGTGCGCGCTCCAAGGTCAAGCGATATTTCCGGCGAGCCGCCCCGCCTCGACTATCCCCTCAATTGACCTGCTTCTCCAAAGATCGTTTGCGCTGGACTTCCGGAATAGGCCGTTCTTTGGCTAAAGCGTCGATGATGGGACATCCACGCCCCTCTTTCCCCGTGCCGCAGGCGTGAATCAGCTTATCCAGCGCGGCCTGCATGCCGCGCAGCTCGGAGATTTTATGCTTCACGATCCGCATCTTCTGCTCCGCCAGCATTCGCGTTTCAGCGCAGTGCTCTCCGGCTGAGAGATTGAGCAGCAATTTAACCTCGTCAAGCGAAAACCCGAGCGCTTGCGCGCGTTTGATGAAATGCAACCGCCCGATCGCGTCCTCGCCATAACGGCGAATCGACCCCTGCGGCCTGCCGGGCGTCGGCAGCAGTCCGAGACGCTGGTAGTAGCGTATCGTCTCAAAATGAATGCCGGTGGCCTCGGCCAGGCGGCCAATCGTCATCGCCGGGTGGGGGTTTTGCTCGCTCATGTAAGGACTTGACTCCGTAGTTGACTACGGGAATAAGCTTATCATCGTTCTTTCTTTCACGGAATCAATCCAATGTCGCAATCCAGATTAGAAATAGCGTCGTTACCGGAGCGTGGTAACACTGAAAATGCAGGCGAAAACAAGAAATCGGGCACGCTCGCAATCGCCGGGTTCGCCGGCGTGTTTGCGTCGGCATGCTGCCTCGGGCCGCTGGTGCTGGCCTCGATCGGACTTGGCGGCATCACTGCCGGTGTGGTGGCAATGTTCGAGCCGCTGCGCCCGGTGTTCATCGCCGTTGCGTTTGCGGCACTCGGTTTTGCGGGCTGGAGCATCTATCGCCGCCCGGCGCAAACCTGCGCGCCCGGTGCTGCGTGCGCCGTGCCGCGATCCGGCCGCCTCTACAAGATTGCGTTCTGGATAGTCGCTATCATCACGCTCGCGTTGCTGGGTTTTCCTTACTATGCCGCGCTGTTCGTCTAGGAGCCACGTCATGAAACACTTGCCACGATTGCAACGATGGCTCGCTGCGGGCGGCATGGCCGCCGCCCTCTTCGCCACGGCGGCAATGGCTGAAACAAGGACTGTCGTACTCTCGGTCTCGGGGATGACGTGAGTAGCCTGCACGATCTCCGTGAAGAGATCGCTGACCAAGATCAACGGCGTGACCAAGGCGGAGATAGACCTCAAAAAAGCCGAAGCCCTGGTCACCTTCGATGACACCAAGACCACGATCAATGCCATGACCAACGCAACCGCCGAGGCAGGCTATCCCTCGAAACTCAAACCATGACGAAAAAAACCTTGTCTACCCCTCCTTTCCCTCGAATAGCGATCATCGGCAGCGGCGGCGCGGCAATGGCGGCCGCCGTGCGTGCCGCAGCCGAAGGCGCGCGGGTAACGCTTATAGAACAAGGCACGCTGGGCGGCACTTGCGTGAACGTCGGCTGCGTGCCCTCCAAGATCATGATACGTGCCGCCCACATCGCGCACGAACGCGCCACCAGCCCGTTCGACGACGGCATTTCTGCACAGGCTCCGGTGATACGGCGCGACCGCTTGCTTGCTCAACAGCAGGCGCGCGTCGAGCAACTGCGCCAGGCAAAATACCAGAGCGTCCTCGACGGCCAGCCGAACATCACTTTCATGCAAGGCGTGGCGCGCCTTGCCGACCCGCGTGCGTTGCTTATCAAAACCGTGCGCGGCGAAGAACGCATCGAATTCGACCGGGCGCTTATCGCCACTGGCGCAAGCCCCATGATTCCCGCGCTGCCCGGCCTCGCGGACACGCCCTACTGGACGTCAACCGAGGCGCTGGCAAGCCCGGCGATTCCAGCACGATTGATCGTGATCGGCTCCTCAGTGGTGGCGGTGGAACTCGCGCAAGCCTGCGCGCGGCTCGGAGCCAAGGTGACGATGCTCGCCCGCCGCACGCTCTTTTTTCATGACGACCCGCTGATCGGGGCAACGTTGGCGCAGGCGTTCGCGGCGGAGGGCATCGAAGTCATAACCCATGTCCAGGCGCAGTCCATCGCATACCGCGGCGAAGAATTCATCGTGGCAACGAGCCGCGGTGAACTGCGGGCTGACAAGCTGCTGGTGGCTACCGGGCGCGCCCCAAACACGGCAAACCTCGCGCTGGAAACAGCGGGCATACAAACCAGCGAGCGCGGCGCCATCACCGTCAACCAACGGATGGAGACCAGCGCCCCGCACATTTACGCCGCTGGTGATTGCACCAACCAGCCGCAGTTTGTGTACGTGGCCGCCGCTGCCGGCACGCGCGCTGCGGTCAATATGCTCGGCGGAAACGCCGCGCTCGACTTGTCAGCGATGCCGGCGGTGGTGTTCACCGATCCGCAGATCGCCACGGTTGGTCTCAACGAAACAGACGCGCGCGACAAAGGCATCAAAACCGAAAGCCGGGTGCTCACGCTTGAGCATGTGCCCAGGGCGCTCGCCAACTTCGATACGCACGGCTTCATCAAGGTGGTAGCCGAAGCGGCATCCGGGCGGCTGCTCGGCGTTCAGGCCGTCGCACCGCAGGCGGGAGAGCTGATCCAGACCGCCGCCATCGCGCTGCGCGCGCGCATGACCGTGGACGATCTAGCGGATCAACTGTTCCCGTACCTCACCATGGTCGAAGGGCTTAAGCTCGCGGCACAGACATTCAGGAAGGACTTAAAGCAACTGTCGTGCTGCGCCGGATGACCTGTCGCATCCAGGCCGCAACCGGCTTGCGGTAAAGCTACTTTTCCCCGCCGGACGGCGCGCTGCCGCTATCGATGCTGGTGATACCGGCGGCTTATTTGTTGATGCGCCGGCGGCGCCCGCACTGATAACGCCGCATTACGCAACGCATGGCGCGCTGAAGTTACGGCTTTGCGAGCGCCGTCAGTGCATCGACAAAGACGTAACCCGTGTCCTGCGCGAGACCCCGGTGCGTGACACTACCCGCATGCACCTGCAGACCTTCGCACAATCCCGCATCGTCCGCGAGCGCTGCGCGCAAGCCTTTATTGGCAATGGCCAGCGCATAAGGCAGCGTTGCCTGTGTCAGCGCCTGTGTCGCGGTTCGCGCCACGGCGGAGGGCATATTGGGTACGCAGCAATGCACCACGCCATACTCGATATAGATCGGATCGGTGTGCGAGGTGGCACGCGAGGTTTCGCAAATCCCTCCCTGGTCAATGGCGACGTCAACGATCACCGATCCGGCGCGCATGTGCTGAACGTCATCCACGGTCACCAGCTTGGGGGCAAGTTTCCCCGGTAGCAGCACCGCGCCGATCACGAGATCAGCGTCGCGCACCAGCGGCGGGATCGATTGTGCGCTGGAGACCACGGTTTTCAAGCGAGCGCCGAACACGTTTTCAAGGTGCGCCAGCTTCGCG
>JAYVQD010000162.1:0-2309 GCA_043777275.1 Nitrosomonadales bacterium | reverse complement strand
TAGAGGCTGTTATGTCATTCCCCCCAGGCAAGGTATACAGCGAAGGGTTCGAACCCATCGGTTACATCGGGCTCGAAGATCGTCCCGGTTTCAAGATGGCCATCCATAAATCGACCGAGCGCTGGTATTTGTATACAGCGCATTTCTGGTGCAGCGGCTGGTCGGTCATTGAGATTACCGATCCCGGGAACCCGCGCTTTATTCGTTACATCGAAGGCCCGCCGAATACGTGGACGCTGCAGGTGCAGATTGCCGACGGCAGGATGATTACCTCGATGGAGCGCATCCCGCCGGGGTGGGGCGGCGATGTGAACGGGCCGTACGGTGAAGGTTTTTATATTTGGGATTTGGCTGATCCCGAAAACCCGAAACGGATAGGGCACTACAAAACCGGCGGCAAAGGCACGCATCGCAATTATTATGCGGGCGGCAACTACGTGCATACGACCGCGCTGCCCGACGGCTACGATGGGCATATTTATCAGATCGTTGATATTTCCGATCCGGCGAACCCGAAAGAAATATCACGCTGGTGGCGCAAGGGCCAATGGACCGCGGGGGGCGAGAGCGGCGCGCCTGAACACACGCTGCTGCACGGCGGCGCGTATGTAGTGGGTGATCGCGCGTATTTGCCGTATGGCGGCGGCGGCTTTGTGATTCTGGATGTGAGCGATTTCAAAGCACCCAGGCTGATCAGCGATTTGCCGTTTTCACCTCCCTTCGCATCGCGCATCGCAGTGCATACCGCCGTGCCGTTGCAGAAGCGTCCGTTGGTGGTGGTGAACTCCGAAGCGATTGTTGAGCGTTGCGACGAGCCGCTGGGCTTTGCGGGCATCGTCGATATCCGCGTGGAAACCAAGCCGCGATTGATTTCATTGTTTCCGTTGCCGGTGCCGCCCAAGGGATACCCGTTCAAGAATTTCTGCGAGCAGGCGGGAAGATTCGGCCCGCACAATCAGCACCAGCCGCAGTTTCAGGATGTGCTGTACCAGAACGAGGATATTGTGTTTCTCGCGTACTTTAACGCCGGGCTACGCGCGTTCGACATTTCGGATGAACGCTTGCCCAAAGAGATCGGCTACTTTCTGCCGCCCGATCCCGTAAAGCGCTTGGGGCCGCTGCCGAAAACCGGCTTGGCAACGCAATCGGAAGACGTGATAGTCGATGCGCGCGGCAACATTTTCGTGTCAGACAAAAACCACGGCATCTATGTGCTGCGGTTTAATGCGAAGCACAACGGATGACTAACGATGATGTGATTATTGCGGAACGGGTTTTAAAAAACCGTTTAAAAACAAATACTTATAAATTACCTGGTGCGTATCAAGCGCTGCTGCTCGCGCTTCCAGTCTTTGTCTTTTTCATCGGCTCTTTTGTCGTGCTGTTTCTTGCCCTTGGCCAAACCGATTTCCAGCTTCACGCGGCCGCGAGTGTAGTGCAGGTTAATCGGTATCAACGTGTAGCCTGCGCGCTCAACGCTGCCGATGAGACGCTTGATTTCTTCGGCGTGCATCAATAGCTTGCGCGTGCGCGTGGGGTCGGGATTGACGTGCGTGGAGGCGGTGGTCAGCGGGCTGATGTGCGCGCCGATCAGGTGCAGCGCTTCGCCTTTCACAATGACGTAAGCCTCTTTCAACTGCACGCGGCCCGCGCGGATGGCTTTCACCTCCCAGCCTTCGAGCACGATGCCGGCCTCGAAGCGCTGTTCGATAAAATAGTCGTGGAAGGCTTTTTTGTTTTCAACGATACTCATGGACCGCATTGTACCAGTGTGTCTTGCTCTGTATGCCTGAAGTGACAAAAACCGTGATCGTGCCCTATGCCCCGGCGCAAATGTTTGCGCTGGTGGATGCGGTTGAGCGCTACCCGGAGTTTTTGCCGTGGTGTACGGCGGGCGAGGTGCTGTTGCGTGACGAAACCGTTACACGCGCCACGTTGCGCATCGGTTATCGCGGGGTGCGGCAGGCTTTTTCGACGGAAAATCACAAGCGCGCGCCGCACGAGATGCGCATGAATCTGCTGGACGGGCCATTCCGCACGCTGGATGGGCAATGGCATTTCACCGATCTCGCGGGCAAAGGGTGCAAGATCGAATTTCGTCTGGCGTATGAGTTTTCGAGCCGTATGCTGGCGACGCTGGTGGGCCCGGTGTTCAGCCATATCGCGAATACGATGGTCGAGGCGTTCGTTAAACGCGCGGATAAGGTGTATGGCCCGCAGTGAAGCCGATATTGCCGTGGAGGTGGTTTATGCGTTGCCGGAGCGTCAAAGTCTGGTGGCTTTGACCGTGCGATGGGGGACGACGGTGC
>JAYVQD010000161.1:0-8927 GCA_043777275.1 Nitrosomonadales bacterium | reverse complement strand
AACATGCGGCTGGTGTCGCCGTGATAGCCGTCTTTGATAACGGTGATGTCGATGTTAACCACATCGCCATTCTTGAGCTTTTTTTTGTCGTCGGGAATGCCGTGACAGATGACGTGGTTAACCGACGTGCAGATAGATTTCGGATAGGGCGAATAGCCGGGCGGACAATAATTGAGCGGCGCAGGCACTGTTTTCTGCTCGTTCACCATGTAGTCGTGGCACAGTTGGTCGATTTCATTGGTCGTGCGCCCGGCGGTTACAAAGGGGGCGATGTAGTCGAGCACTTCGGCGGCGAGTTTGCCCGCGATGCGCATCTTGTCGATGTCGGCGGGCGTTTTGAGTTCAATAGTCATGCAGTGACCGTGCGAGCGCACGGTAAGTCCTTGTTTTTGCGAAGGCAGGTATTGTATTTCAGAAAGGGTTAACTCGATTCCGGCACCGCATGTTTATCGCTATCTTTTTGTTTTTAAACAAACTTTAGGCGAAGCGTCGCCTCCATCTGCGAACCCGTAAATCTTGAAGAAAGGCGAATTCTCATGCTAAAATAGAAAGTTAGCTCAATTTGGCATTGCCGGTGGCTGTCATCGGGAACCGAATGGGGTTACAAATACGCACATCCGCCCCGTGCACTGAAACATTGGCACATTGGGTGTCCTGATCAACAGGATATTGGCGGATGGAGGCTCAACCCAAACAGGAGTAGTTATGTCAGTCACTATGCGTGAAATGCTGGAATGCGGTGTGCATTTTGGACACCAAACCCGATTCTGGAACCCGCGGATGGCCCCTTATATTTTCGGTCATCGCAACAGAATCCACATCGTCAATCTCGAAAAAACCATTGTGATGTATCAGGATGCGCTGAAGTTCGTGCGCAAACTGACCGCCAATCGCGGCACGGTGCTGTTCGTTGCCACCAAGCGTCAGGCGCAGGAGATCATCCGCGAAGAAGCCATTCGCTGCGCGACGCCTTTTGTCGATGACCGCTGGCTCGGCGGTATGTTGACCAACTACAAAACGGTCAAGCAATCGATCAAGCGGCTGAAAGACATGCAGGCGATGGTGGCCGATGGTTCAGTCGAAAAACTTATCAAGAAAGAAGCGCTGATGTTCCAGCGCGAACTGGCCAAGCTGGAGCGCAGTCTGGGCGGCATCAAGGACATGGATGGCCTGCCCGACGCGATGTTCGTGATCGATGTGGGCTATCAGAAAAATGCCGTGGCCGAAGCCAACAAGCTGGGCGTGCCGGTGATCGGTGTGGTGGATACCAACCACACGCCGGAAGGCATTGATTATGTGATTCCGGGCAACGACGACTCCAGCCGCGCGATACGCCTTTACGCACGCGGCATGGCGGACGCGATTCTCGAAGGCCGCAACGACAGTCTGAATGAAATCGTGGCGCCTGGCGGTGAAGAGTTCGTCGAAGTCGACGAGGGCGAAGGCAAGTAACCCAACAACAGAGTCAATACGGGGCGGCTCGGATACGTGGGCGCCCCTTTTTTTTAATGGATGGAGCTTGTGATGGCAGAAATTACCGCGGGATTGGTGAAAGAACTGCGCGAGAAGACTGACGCGCCGATGATGGAATGCAAAAAGGCGTTGACCGAAGCCGCCGGCGACATGAGCAAGGCCGAAGAAATTCTGCGCGTGAAGCTCGGTAACAAGGCGACCAAAGCTGCATCACGTTTAGCGGCGGAAGGTGTAGTAGCCACGCATGTTTCGGCTGACGGCAAGCTGGGCGCGATATTCGAAATCAATTGCGAAACGGATTTCGTGGCGAAGAATGCGGATTTTCTGGCGTTCGCCTCGGCGGCTGCGGGTCTGGTCGCGAGTAAGAACCCCGCTGACGTGGCCGGGCTTTCAGCACTGGATTTGAATGGCGCGTCCGTCGAAGAAGCGCGCAAAACACTGGTGGGCAAGCTGGGCGAAAACGTCAGCCTGCGCCGCTTCGTGCGTGTGCCGGCGCAAGGAAAACTCACGACCTACATTCACGGTGGCGCGAAAATCGGCGTGATGATTGATGTGGTCGGCGGTGATGAGACCCTGGCTAAAGATTTGGCCATGCAAATCGCGGCTACCAAGCCGGTGTCGCTGGCCAAGGAACAGGTTCCCGCCGCACTGATTCAGAAAGAGCGCGACGTCGCGGTAGCCAAAGCCGCCGAATCCGGCAAGCCGGCGGATATCGTCGCGAAGATGGTTGAAGGCTCGGTGCAGAAATACCTGAAAGAAGTTACGCTGCTGGGTCAGACGTTCGTGAAGAACGACAAGCAATCGGTGGAGCAATTGCTCAAAGCGAATAACGCCACCGTGGCGTCGTTCACGCTTTACATCGTCGGCGAAGGCATGGAGAAGAAGAAGGATGATTTTGCCGCCGAAGTGATGGCCGCCGTGAGCGCTGCGAATAAATAGTATTTAAAAACAAATACTTAGGGAAACCCTGAATATGCCGGACAAACCCATCTACAAGCGCATTCTAGTAAAACTCAGCGGTGAAGCGTTGATGGGCGAGGATAGTTACGGCATTAATCAGCAAGTCATCGAGCGCATCGTCAGCGAGATTGGCGACGTGGCGAAGCTCGGCGTTGAAATTGCGGTGGTGATCGGCGGCGGCAATATTTTTCGCGGCGTGGCGCCGGCGGCGGCGCAGATGGATCGCGCCACTGCCGATTACATGGGCATGCTGGCGACGATCATGAACGCGCTGGCGTTGCAGGATGCGATGCGCCGCGCAAACATCATCAGCCGCGTGCAATCGGCCTTGAACGTGGAGCAGGTGGTTGAGCCGTATATCCGCGGCAAGGCCATGCGCTACCTGGAAGAAGGCAAGATCGTGATTTTCGCGGCGGGCACCGGCAATCCGTTTTTCACCACGGATACGGCAGCAGCGCTGCGCGGCATGGAAATAAACGCCGAACTGGTACTCAAAGCCACCAAGGTGGACGGCGTATATAGCGCCGACCCGAAAAAAGATAAGAGTGCGGTGCGCTACAAAAGCCTGACGTTTGACGAGGCGATTGTAAAAAATCTCAAAGTGATGGACGCGACCGCGCTCACCTTGTGCCGCGATCAGAAACTGCCAATCAACGTATTCAGTATTTTCGAGCCGGGCGCGCTGAAACGCGTGGTTATGGGCGCCGACGAAGGCACCATGGTGCATGTGTAATTCAGATTAGCAGAGGAAAACATGATTGCCGATATCAAGAGTACCGCCGAGCAAAAAATGAAAAAGTCGCTCGATGCACTGAAAACCGATTTGGCAAAAGTGCGTACCGGGCGCGCGCATCCCGGCATACTCGACCACGTGATGGTGGATTACTACGGCACATCGACGGCGATTCCTGGCGTAGCCAATGTGACACTGATTGATGCGCGCACCATAGGCGTCACGCCGTGGGAAAAAAAGATGGTCAGCGCCATCGAAAAAGCCATACGCGATGCCGATTTGGGACTGAACCCCAGCACCACTGGTGACATCGTGCGTGTGCCGATGCCCTCGCTGACGGAAGAACGCCGTCGCGATCTCATCAAAATTGTTAAAGGCGAAGGCGAAACAGCAAAAGTCGCGATGCGCAATGTGCGTCGTGATGCCAACACGCAACTAAAGGATTTGCTCAAGAAAAAATCCATCGCCGAAGACGACGAGCGCCGCGCGCAGGAAGACATCCAGAAGCTTACCGACCGTCACATCGCCGAGATCGACAAGGCGTTGCAGACCAAGGAAGCAGAACTGATGGCGGTTTGATTTCCGTGTCCAGCGCGTCTACCTCCAGTTCTGCGCAGGTGGTGCCCGAAGCGCGGGAGATTCCGCGTCATATTGCCATCATCATGGACGGCAATGGCCGCTGGGCGAAGCAACGATTTTTGCCGCGCATTGCCGGTCACAAGCGCGGGGTCGAGGCTGTGCGCAGTGCGGTTCGCACCTGCGCAGAACGTGGCGTGGAGCACCTGACGCTGTTCGCCTTCAGCAGCGAAAACTGGCGGCGGCCCATGGAGGAAGTGAAATTCCTGATGCAGTTGTTTGTGCATGCGCTCGAAAGTGAAGTCACTAAATTGCATGAGAACAATATTCGCTTTCAGGTGATCGGTGATTTGTCCCGATTCGACGAGCGGATTGTCAATCTGATTCAGGAAGCCGAAGAAAAAACCAAAAATAATCAAAAGCTTACATTAACCATAGCAGCCAATTATGGTGGGCGATGGGATATCCTTCAGGCAGTGAATCGCATGGTTCGCAATGCCCCATCAAAAGCCCTTGATTATGTCGAAGCTGATCTTGAGCCTTACCTTGCCATGGGCAGCGCGCCAGAGCCTGATTTGTTCATCCGCACCGGCGGCGAAACACGCATCAGCAATTTTTTGCTGTGGCAGTTGGCGTATACCGAACTCTATTTCACAGACCTGCTGTGGCCCGATTTCAATGCGGCTGCGCTGGACGCGGCGATTGTTTCTTACCAGCAGCGCGAACGCCGTTACGGACGCACCAGTGAGCAATTGCAAGCGGGTGTGGCGCCGCGGAAACGCGTGTCGGGTGCCTGAGTTGCGGCTAGAGCTGCTATTGCCGGTACGCCGTGAATGCTGAAAACGCGTATTCGCACGGCGCTAATCGCCCTGCCTCTTTTTCTGGCAGCGCTTTTTCACCTGCCCCAGGCGGGATGGGCGCTGTTTCTGTTGTTGTGGATGTTGATCGGCGCATGGGAGTGGGCCGCATTGGCGAAATGGCCGTCGGCTACCCGCATCGCTTATGTTGTTTTGGTTGCAGCGTCGGCGCTGGCGATTTGGCTAGGAGCGGTGATGCCGGCTTATGCGCAAGGGGCCATGCTGCTGTATGCCGTTGCGGTGGTGTTTTGGCTGGTAGTGGCGCCGCTGTGGCTTGCTGGCGGTTGGCATGTACAGAATCCCATAGTGATTGCGTTGACGGGCATGATTCTCTTGCTGCCGCTGTGGCTGGCGCTGGTGCAGCTTCAAGCGGTACCAGGGTTGTTGCTGATGTTGATGATTACCATCTGGATTTCCGATACTGCGGCGTATTTTTGCGGAAAGCGCTGGGGGAGACGCAAGCTCGCACCCACAATCAGCCCTGGCAAGACTTGGGAAGGTGTCGCGGGTGCGCTGGCCGGAGTGACGCTGTATTATGCCGTTATCAGCACAGGTTTTTCGACGGGGCACGCCGTACTAACGGGAGCAGCCGGGCTCGGAGTGTTCTTGGCATTGGCCGTACTCGGCGTGGAGGGTGATTTGTTTGAATCCTGGATTAAGCGTGCGGCGGGCGTAAAAGACAGCGGCAGCGTATTGCCCGGACACGGCGGTATTCTGGATCGTGTAGACGCATTGACCTCCAGTATCCCGGTTGCGGCATTAATCCTCGCGTGGTTCGCCTAATGTCCGATCGCGCTCCAGTTCAGTGTCTGACCATACTGGGTTCCACTGGCAGCATCGGTGTGAGCACGCTCGACGTGGTGTCGCGGCACCCACAACGGTTTCGTGTGGTTGCGCTCACTGCCCATTCACGCATCGAACTCTTGCTGGAACAATGCAAACAATTCAAGCCCGAATACGCCGTTGTGATGGAGGCTGCCGCGGCGCGTGTATTTGAGCAGCATATCGTTGAAGCCGGACTGCAAACACGTGTGTTGTGCGGCATGGAAGCACTCGAAAAAGTGGCCAGCCTGCCGCACGTGGATACGGTGATGGCGGCGATCGTGGGTATCGCGGGATTGCGCCCGACACTGGCCGCAGCGGCGAGCGGTAAGAAACTATTGCTCGCCAACAAGGAGTCTCTGGTCACCGCGGGCGCGCTGTTCATGGACACCGCGCGCCATGGCGGCGCACGGCTGCTGCCGATTGATAGCGAACACAACGCGGTGTTTCAGTCGTTGCCCGGTGATTTCGCGGGGGATCTTAATGCCTCCGGGGTACGGCGAATACTGCTCACAGCATCTGGCGGGCCTTTTCGCACCACGCCGCTGAATCAGCTCATCGACGTGACGCCGGCGCAGGCGTGTGCTCACCCGAACTGGGTCATGGGGCGCAAGATATCCGTTGATTCAGCCACCATGATGAACAAGGGGCTCGAGGTCATCGAAGCGCATTGGTTGTTTAACGCGCCCGCGAAGTGTATCGAGGTGGTGATACATCCGGAAAGCATTGTGCATTCGATGGTGGAATACGTTGACGGATCCGTGATGGCGCAGTTGGGCAATCCCGATATGCGCACACCGATTGCTCATGCGCTGGCGTATCCGGAGCGTATCGCCAATGGCGTTAGTTTTCTGGATTTAACGTCGACCGGCACATTGCGTTTTGAAAAACCCGATCTGGAGCGTTTTCCGTGTCTGGCGCTGGCATTCGATGCGCTGAAGGACGGCAACGGCGCGGCCACCGTGGTCAACGCAGCGAACGAAGTTGCCGTGGCGCGATTTCTCGATGGCGATCTCGGTTTTATGGATATCCCGCGCTTAATTGAATCGGTATTGAACACCACCCATGCGACGGCGACGCATACGCTGGCGGATGTGCTGGCGCTGGATGGTTCCGCGCGTGACCGGGCGCAGCAGTGGTCCGCGTCCAGGCTCCATGCGGCGTATTCGGGAACGCCGGCGACTGCGGCGCGGTCATAGACAGACCTATGACTATTCTTTTTTATCTGGCGGCTTTTGTGGTGGCCCTTGGGCCGCTGGTCGTAATCCATGAACTGGGTCATTATTGGGTCGCGCGCTGGTGCGGTGTGAAAGTGCTGCGATTCTCGATTGGATTCGGCAAGCCGCTGCATACCTGGGTGCGGGGAACCGATCGTACCGAATGGGTGCTGGCCGCAGTGCCGCTCGGTGGCTACGTCAAGATGCTGGACGAGCGCGAGGGAACGGTTGCTGCTGACGAATTGCCGCGGGCATTCAATCGTCAAAACGTCTGGAAGCGCATCGCCATCGTCGTTGCCGGTCCTGCGGCGAATTTTCTGATGGCGATCTTTCTGTATTGGATATTGTTCGTGCACGGCGTGCCGGGAATACGGCCGGTTGTGGATACGCCGATGCAGGCTACCGCCGCGGCCAGCGCGGGTTTCCAAAAAGGTGATGTGATACGCAGTATTGATGGCGAGGCGACGTTAACGTGGCAGGAGGCCCGGTGGGAACTGCTGAAACACGCTGTGCGCAAAGATGTGGTTGAGATACAAACCACCGCTGATGATGGCAGTGCAGTCGTGCGCAGGCTCGACATGTCCGGGTTGACGGCCAAGGATCTGGACGGAGATTTCATACGCGCATTGGGACTCTCGCGTTTTCAACCGCGTGGCGTGCCTGAAATCACCGCCCTCACGCCAGGGGGCGCCGCCGAGCGTGCCGGGTTAAAAGTGGGCGATGAGATTCTTGTTATCGACAATGTGCGTATTGAATCGGCGGACCAAGCCACCAGCATGATTCGCGCGCGTCCCGGGCAAGCGATCATTATTGAAGTCCGGCGGAATCAGGCTATGGTGTCGCCAATGCAGGTTACGCCAGACAAAGTCGCGGATACCGATGGCCGTCTGATCGGGCGTATTGGCACTGCGTTGCAACCCGCTCGGCAAGTCTTCGAAAAATATCGCGTGAATGTCAGTTATGGTCCCGTAGACAGCTTGGGCAAGGCGGTGCTCAAGACCTGGGACACTTCTATTTTTAGTCTGAAAATGCTGGGCAAGATGCTGATCGGGCAAGTTTCCCTTAAAAATTTAAGCGGCCCCATTACTATCGCGGACTATGCGGGACAATCCGCCAAGCTCGGATGGATACCGTATCTCACCTTTCTTGCGGTGATCAGCATTAGCTTGGGGGTACTCAACCTACTGCCGATCCCCTTATTGGATGGAGGGCATTTGATGTATTATATTGCTGAGATTTTCAAGGGTTCTCCGGTGTCTGAAACGACCATGGAAATTGGGCAACGTGTAGGGCTGGGTTTGTTGTTGCTCATGATGGCATTTGCGATTTATAACGACGTTAATCGACTAATAAGCGGCTAGTTCATGGCATTGATTCCTCGTTCGTGGTTTATGGTTCCTGCCGCCCTTTATGCTTCTGCTGCGCTGGCGATAGATCCCTTCGTAATAAAAGACATACGCGTTGAGGGCATACAGCGTACCGAAGCTGGCACCGTGTTCAGCTACCTCCCGGTAAAAGTCGGCGATACCATGAACGACGAAAAAGCGGCGCAGGCCATACGCGCGCTTTTCGCTACCGGATTTTTCCGTGATGTCACGCTCGAAGTTGACGGCGCGACATTGGTGGTGGTAGTGCAGGAGCGGCCGTCCATCGCCCAGATCGAGTTCACCGGCCTCAAAGAGTTCGACAAAGATGCCATACTGAAAAGCCTGCGCCAGATTGGCCTTGCTGACGGTCGCATTTTTGATAAAGGCGTAGTTGATCGCGCGGAACAGGAGTTGAAGCGGCAGTATCTCTCGCGCGGCAAATATGCTGCCGAGGTCAACACCACGATCACACCGCTGGAACGTAACCGGGTATCGATTAATTTCGGTGTTGTCGAGGGTGACTCATCCAAGATTCGTCAAATATCGATCATCGGTGCGAAAGCGTTTTCCGAGAAACAATTGACGGGACTTTTCACGCTGCGCGAGCCCGGATTGATGACGTGGTTCAGCAAGCAGGATCAGTATTCCCGCCAAAAATTGTCCGCTGATCTGGAGGCTCTGCGTTCCTTCTATCAGGATCGCGGCTATCTTGAATTTAACGTGGATTCCACGCAGGTGTCGATTACCCCTGACAAGAAAGAAATTTACATCACGGTAGGCATTACCGAAGGCGAAAAATATACCGTATCCGACGTCAAAGTCGGCGGGCAGTTGTTGATCCCTGAAGAAGAAGTTCGCAAGCTCATCACGATCAAGCCCGGCGAAGTATTCTCCCGTGTCAGGCTGACGGAATCGACCAAAA
>JAYVQD010000160.1:0-8931 GCA_043777275.1 Nitrosomonadales bacterium | reverse complement strand
GGATAAATAATATCAATAATGCATAAAACGACGCGCAAGCCCCTTCTAAGTTCGTCGGCTCATCGATTATTCAGGTCAAGTCCGACAGGCTGCTAGCGCAACGTAATCGTCAGGGTGAAGTCGCCGCGCAGCAATCCCACCGCGTAACTTTGCGCGCCGGTCAGCGCGGCCTGCAACTCGGCGGCGGTCTGGACGCGGCGGCGGTTGACCACGTAGATAATATCGCCGGGGCGGAAACCGGCGCCCCAAGCCGCGCTGTTCTGCGTCACGGCGGATACGACGAGTCCGCCGCCTTGCAAACGTTGATGCAGCGGGCTGCCGCGCTGAATGTCGATGACACGCATGCCGGGCAGTTGCGCCACCGTCTGTCCGTCACCGCCGGTTACCACCGGCGCTGCGATTTGGGTGCGTATCGAGCGCGTCGCACCGCCGCGCGTGATGCGCATTTCGACTTCTTCGCCGATGGCGGTTAACCCGAGCCGCGCGCGCAGCTCGGCGGCGTTGCGTATCGCGCGTCCGCCGAGCGCAGTCACCACATCGCCTTCACGCAAGCCGGATTTTTCTGCGGGCGAGCCGGGTTGTACCACGGCGACGACCGCGCCATCGAGCGTAGTCACGCCGAGTTTTTTGGCGAGTTCCGGGCTGAGATCGGCCATTTCGATGCCTAGCCGGCCGCGGCGTACTTCGCCGTGCTTGATAATCTGGTTCATCACCGCGCGCGCCATGTTCGATGGCACTGCAAAGCCGATGCCGACATTGCCGCCGGCAGGGCCGATGATCGCGGTGTTGATGCCGACCAGCTCACCGCGCAAATTCACCAGCGCACCGCCGGAGTTGCCCGGATTGATCGAGGCATCGGTCTGAATAAAATCTTCATAGCCTTCAACGCTAAGGCCGCTGCGGCCCAGCGCACTCACGATGCCCGATGTCACCGTCTGGCCGATGCCGAACGGGTTGCCGATAGCGAGCACGTAGTCGCCGACCAGCAGTTGGTCCGAATCGCCCAGCTTGAGCGCGCTCAGATTCGGCGCCTGGATCTGCAACACGGCGATGTCCGTTCCCGGATCGGTGCCGACCAATTTAGCGGTGAACTGGCGCCGGTCTTTGAGTGTGACAATCGCCCGCTCGGCATCCTTGATCACGTGGTTGTTGGTCAGCACCAGCCCGCGCGCGGCATCGATGATGACCCCGGAGCCCGCAGCTTGTTCGCGTTGCTGTTGCGGCTGGTCCGGCACGCCGAAGAAGCGCCGGAAAAACGGATCGCGAAACAGCGGGTTGCTTTCTATCGGCGCGCGCGTCACCACCGAGATGTTGACCACGGCAGGTGTGACCTCGTTGACCAGTGGCGCCAGCGTCGGCAAGCCGCGCGCTTCGGTGGCGGTGGACGGCAGCGGCTGCGCGTGCGCCAGTCCGGCGGCGCAAAAAACGACGGCGGCAAGAATCACGTGCCGCGTACGATGTATTTTCATAAGTATTTGTTTTTAAATGATTTTTATTAAGTCATTACTTCAGTATCTGCACCAGATTATTGAAGTCATCGGTCCACAGGCGCAGGCCCGGAATCTCTTTAATCTCGGCAGTGTCTTCTTTGATCGACTTATGCTCAAGCAGTTTCTTATTGCGCGTGACCAGCACCCAATCCGTGCGTGAGGCGTCGCCCTCGGTCTCGTCGTCGGTGATGAGTGCGGTGTGCAGGCCGTAGGTGTCAGCGATTTGTTTGACCACCGGCGCCAGTTTCAAAAAACGATTGGTGACATGAAACGCAATCACGCCGTCGGGTTTAATCTGCTTGAGATAAATCGCCATCGCTTCTTTGGTAATCAGATGTACCGGAATCGCGTCGCTGGAAAACGCGTCGATCGCCAGCACGTCGTACTGCTGCGGCGCTTCGCGTTCCATGGTCAGGCGCGCGTCACCGAGCACGGTGTCCACCTGCGCTTTGCTTTCCGAAATGTATTTGAAATCGCGGCGCGCGATGTCGATCACCTGCGGGTTGATTTCGTAAAAGCGAATGACATCGCCCTTGCGTCCATAGGCCGCGAGCGTGCCGGCGCCCAGGCCCACCACGCCCACGCGCGCGGGGCCTGCTTCCTGAAAATACTTTACCGCGAGCCCGACGCCGCTGGTTTCGGTGTAGTAGGTGGTGACGCGCTGGGTCTTGTCTTTGTGCAGATATTGCTCGCCGTGCATGATGACGCCGTGCATCAGCCGCCGCATGGCGGTTTCACTGGTGTCGGGACCGGTGTCTTTGACGCGCAGCGTGCCGTAGAAATTGCGCGTCATCAGGCGCGCGTCGTTCGACAGCGTATCGATGTAGTGATACACATGAAAGCCGGTGAAGCCGGTGGCAGCGAGAATCACCATCGGCACAATACGCATCATGGGCCGCACCACGCGACCGAGGTCGATCGTGACGTAGGCAGCCAGCAGCAGCGTGACAATCAGCCCGATGCCGAACTCGTAATAGGTGTTGAAGAACTTCGGTGCAATGAATCCGACCACCACGCCGCCGAGCGCGCCGCCGAGCGACACCATCAGGAAGAAAGTGGTCAGGTAGCGCGGCGCGGGCTTCATCGCCGCCAGCTCGCCGTGGAAGAACATGCACATGATAAACAGGCCCGCGCTAAACAGCGGCACGGCGACCTTGAAATCCATGATGCCGCCTTCTTCGTGCAGGAACCACGCCAGCGCGCCCACCACTACAATTAGCGGCCCCAGAAACACCATGCGCTTATACCAGTTGCGGCCTTCAAAACACAGAATGAATGTGACGAGGTAAATCGTCAGCGGCAGCAGCCACAGAAACGGCACCGAGGCCACGTCGTGCGTGATGTGATTGGTCACCGCCAGCAGCATGAACGAACCCATCGCCGAGAGCAGCAGCCACATGCCGTAGTGCGCGAAGGTGGGCGCGGGGCCGTCGTCGTTTTTGCGGGCGTCAGGTTTGGTCTGCGCCTCGGTGTGCGCGCGCAGGCTGTAAACACCGGCGCAGATGCACACCACCACGAACAACACGTAGCCCGCGCTCCAGCCGTAGGACTGCAGCTTCGTGGTGATCCACGGCTCCACCGCGAACGGGTACGAGATCAGCGCCAGCAGCGAGGCAAAATTCGACAGCGCGAACAAACGATACACCGTGCCGGATTCATGCGCGCGCGCGAACCACGCCTGCACCAGCGGCCCGGTCGTTGACAGCAGAAAGTACGGCAGGCCGATGGTGAACGCGAGCAAGCCCAGAATGCGGTAGGTGGGGTCTTCATCGCCCGCAGGCTTCCACGACACATCGGGAATCAGCGGCAGCGACGCGAGACTGATAATCAGCAGCGCGGCATGCAGAATCAACTGATTGCGCGGCTTCATTTTGCGCGTGGTGAAATCCGAATACGCGTAACCGAACAGCAGCAGGAACTGGAAGAAGACCATGCACACGGTCCACACCGCAGCCGATCCGCCGAACCAGGGCAGAATCTGCTTTGCCATGATGGGTTGAACCAGAAACAGCAGGAACGCGCTGGTGAAAATCGTAAGCGCGTAGAGAATCATGATATACTTTATAAGTGTTTGTTTTATAACGATATTTTTTCGAGTGACAGCTTGCTCGTGTCACGCGTCGCCAGCGCACCTGCTTTTGGCAAACGGCGCATTTTACCCTTACCGAACCCTACACTATGAATTACCCGCTTACGATGTCTAAATGGCTGGTCGCACTGTTGTCAGGCGTTTTGCCAGTGGCCGCGCACGCGCAGTGTCTCGACGAGAACGCCATCGCTGACAAGGCCGCGCGCTGGATCGACAAACAAACGCTGCGCGGCTTTTCTCCCGCGATGAGCCTGGCGGACGCCGCCTGCACGCGCGAGCGTTTCGTCGCGGCATTGCGCGCGAACCCGCAATACGGCGGTCGCGTCATCGGATACAAAGCCGCGCTGACGAATCCCGATGTGCAAAAACGTTTTGGCGCGGCCGCACCGGTGCGTGGCGTGCTGCTCACGCGCATGTTGACCATGGAAAGCGGATTTCCCGTCTACGGCAACTACGGCGCGCGCCCGGTGTTCGAGGCCGATCTGCTGGTGGAAGTCGGTGACGATGCCATCAACGAGGCGCGCACGCCGCTGGAGGCATTGAAAGCGTTGTCGCGCGTGCATCCCTTTGTGGAGCTGGCCGATCTGGTGGTGGCCGAAGGCGAGCCGTTCAATGCGGCGGTGATTACCGCGATTAACGCCGGCGCGCGCAACGGCATATTCGGCCACGGCATCGCGGTGCAACCCACGCAAGCCTTCGCCGATGCGTTGCGCGACATGCGCGTGGTTTTGACCGATGATCTCGGCCGTGAACACGCCAACGCACCCGGCTCGGCGATCATGGGCCATCCGCTCAACGCCGTGCTGTGGCTGGTCGACGATGTGCGCAAAAGCGGCGGGCGCCTGCGCGTGGGCGACAAGCTGAGTTTGGGCTCGTTTTCCGCGCCACTGACGCCGACACGCGAGACGCGCATCACAGTGCGTTATATCGGCTTGCCGGGCGACCCGGAAATTCATTTGCGGTTTCGGTAAACAAGGGAGCGCTATGACACCGAACGATTATGAAGTCGCCGTAGACAGCAACGTCATGGTCGCGCTGCGCGACGGCGTGAAATTGGCCACCGATATTTATCGCCCTGCGCGCGGCGGGAAAGCGCTCGATGAAAAATTTCCGGTGATTCTCGAACGCACGCCGTACGGCAAGACACGCGTGTCGCGCTCCGAAGTGGATCGCGGCGAGACCCGCTCGCGTCCGCGCCCCGAGGTGGCCGAGAGCTTTGTGCGCGCTGGTTACATCGTGATCTATCAGGATTGCCGCGGACGCCATGCCTCCGAAGGCGAGTTCATCAAATACCTCTCCGACGGCGAAGACGGTTTCGACACTGTGCAATGGATCGAAAAACAGCCGTGGTGCAACGGCAAAGTGGCGACGATGGGGCTGTCGTACGCGGCGCACACGCAGGTGGCGCTGGCGTGCCTGGCGCCCCCCGCGCTGTCGGCGATGGTGGTGGATTGCGGCGGCTTCTCCAACGCGTATCAATCGGGTATCCGCAGCGGCGGCGCGTTCGAGATGAAGCAGGTGACGTGGGCCTTCAATCAGGCAAAGGAAAGCACGCTTGCGCAGTCAGACGTGCGCGTGCGCGAGGCGCTGGCCGCCGAGGATTTGATTACGTGGTTCAAGCACATGCCATGGAAGCCCGGACACTCGCCGGTGAAATGGGCGCCGGAGTACGAGGACTATCTATTCGAGCAATGGACGCACGGCGCATTCAGCGATTACTGGAAGCAGCTCGGCATTTACACCGAAGGCTGGTATGACCAGTTCGCCGACGTGCCACAGATTCATATGTCGAGTTGGTACGATGCCTACATCCGCACCGCCACCGACAATTACACAGGGCTGAAAAAACGCAAGCGCGGCCCGGTGCGGCTCATCATGGGGCCGTGGACGCATGGCGACCGTTCGAAATCGTGGTCGGGCGATGTCGATTTCGGCGAAGCCTCCACCATCGACGGCAATCTCGCCGCGAACTGGCGCGATCTGCGTCGTCGCTGGTTTGATCACTGGGTGCGCGGCGTGGCCAACGGCGTGGATAAGGAACCGGCGGTGCGATTGTTCCTGATGGGCGGCGGCTCCGGGCGCAGGAATGCGGCGGGGCGGATGCAGCACGGCGGGCGCTGGATCACGGGCGACGACTGGCCGCTGCCGGCGGTGAAGTTCACGCTGTTTTATTTGCAGGCGGATGGACAGTTATCTCAAGAAAAGCCGGCGGGCAACGTGACGCCGATTTCATATGACTACGATCCTTCCAACCCGGTGCCGACCATGGGCGGGCCGCTCACTTCCGGCCAGCCGGTGTTCGAGGGCGGCGCGTTCGATCAGCGCGAACACGAGCGATTCTTCGGCTGTAAAAATCCCGGCATGCCGCTCGCCGCGCGCGCCGACGTTCTGGTGTTCGAGACGCCGCCGCTGACGCAAGACGTCGCCATTGCCGGGCCGGTCACGGTCAAGCTGCATGTATCGTCGAATTGCATCGACACCGATTTCACCGTCAAGTTGATCGATGTGTATCCGCCCAACGAAGACTACCCGCGCGGCTACGCGATGAACCTGTGCGACGGCATCCTGCGTTGCCGTTATCGCAACGCCTGGGAAAAACCCGAAATGATGACGCCCGGCGCGGTGGTTGAGATCACCATCGAACCGTTCGCCACCTGCAACCTGTTCAAGGCCGGGCACCGCATACGGCTGGATGTGTCGTCGAGCAATTTTCCGCGCTATGATCTGAACTGGAATACCGGTGAGCCGGAAGGCCGCGCGCGCACGCGGCGCATTGCCACCAACACGGTGTACTTGGATCAAACGCGCGCTTCGCATGTGGTGCTGCCGCTGGTGACGCTGGAGGCGTTGCAGCCGTTGCCGCCACTGTCACAGGGCAAGCTATAATCCGCCACACGCAAGAACTGTATCTTTGGAGGAAACCCCATGGTTCCCGACACCGCCCATCAAGCCGTCGCCGCCCGCACCGAAACCAAGCCGCTCATCATCAAACGCATCGACGCGATTCCGATTGCGATACCGCTGAAAAAGCCCGTGATTATGGCGGGCGTGCGTCTTGAAGTGTCGTATAACCTGCTGGTGCGCGCTGAAGCCGCTAACGGCTTGGTCGGCTGGGGCGAAGCCTCCGTCGCGCCCACCATGACCGGCGACGTGCTGCCCGGCATGGTGGCGGCGGTGAATGAACATCTCGCGCCGTTGATGATTGGCAAAGATGCCTTAAAACGCGCCGAACTCGCGCATATCTGCGCGCATGCGATGCATCACAACGGCGGGCCGAAGTGCGCGGTGGATGCGGCGATTGCCGATCTGGCGGGGCGGCATCTGAATGTGTCGTTGTCGGATATGTACGGCGGCGCGCTGCGTGAGTCGATCACCGCGATGTATCTCTTGGGCAATCCGAAAATCGAAGACGACATTGCCGAGACGCATAAAAAAATCAAGGAAGGCTTCACGTTCTTTAAACTCAAAGTCGGCATCAAGAATCCGTTCGATGAAGCGGACGCCGCCGTGACCATACGAAAAGCGATAGGCCGCGACGTGGTGCTGTGCGCCGACGCCAACATGGGCATGAGTTTCCGCAACGCGCGTATTTTTGTTGAGCGCGCGCGCGAAGCCGACTTGCTGTTTCTGGAGCAACCGCTGCGCGATGACGATTTCGACGGCATGGCCGCACTCGCGCGCATTTCACCGACGCCGTTGAACGGCGACGAGTCGCTGGGCAACGTGGCGACTATCATTCAAATGGCGCGCGCGGGTTCGATACAGGGCGCGAATCTCAAGACTATCAAGCTGGGCGGCGTCAGTGCCACGGTGCATGCGATGTCGGTGTGTGCGGCGCTGGGGCTGAACATCAATCTCGCGTGCAAAGTGGCCGAGACCAGCGTGGGCGCAGCGACCATCATTCATCTGGGCTGCGTTGCGCCGAACGTGAATTGGGGCGTCTCCATCACCAATCAATATCTCGTCGATGACATCGTAAAAAATCCGATAGTCATCAGCAATGGCGTGATGACGCGTCCCACCGGCGCAGGGCATGGCATGGAGGTGGATGAGGCGCAGGTGGCGCGTTACCGAATAAAGTAGTTCAATGTAAGCATATGTTTTTAAAGGAAATATTGTGATAGACCTCTACACCTGGCCGACACCCAATGGCCGCAAAGTACACATCATGCTCGAAGAAACCGGGCTGCCGTACACCGTGCATGCGGTCAACACGCGCCTTGGCGATCAGTTCAAGCCCGAGTTCTTGAAGATCAGTCCGAACAATAAAATTCCCGCGATCATTGATCGCAGCGGCCCCGGCGACAAACCGTTCGCGCTGTTTGAGTCGGGCGCGATCCTGATTTATCTCGCCGAAAAATCCGGCAAGTATCTGCCGTACGAACCGGCAGCCAAATACACCACGCTGCAATGGCTGATGTTCCAGATGGGCGGCGTGGGCCCGATGTTCGGTCAGGCCGGGCATTTTCGCGCCTACGCCAAGGAGCCGCAGGCCTACGCCATTGAGCGTTACACCAACGAAGTAAACCGCCTGCACAAGGTGATGAACGAGCAGCTCGGCAAAACCGCCTATCTCGCGGGCAACAAATACACCATCGCCGACATCGCGACGTGGCCATGGATCATCAATCCCGAACGGCGCGGCGTGGACATGGCGCTGTATCCGAACGTGCAGCGCTGGTTCGAGGAAATCCTCGCGCGCCCGGCCGTGCAGCGCGGCCTGGCGCTGCTGGCGGATGAGCGCAAAGCGCATGATCGTGAACTGACCGAAACCGAGCGCGATATTCTTTTTGGAACGTCACAGCGGCTGCAGGCGGTGAAGGGGTAAGTCTCTTTCCCAACGCTGTCGTTCCCGCGCAGGCGGGAACCCATGCGGCGTCTCATTTGCTGCTGTGTTATGGATTCCCGCCTGCGCGGGAACGACGGTCCGGGTAGGTTGGGCTGGCAAGCCCAACATCAGGTGACTATCACACGCAAACGTTGCAGATCGCTACTTCAGTACACTACTCGCCATCGCCTGCTTGATAAGGCCGTCTGCGTCGGCCGGAAGCAGAAAGCCTTCCTTCACTGCGATCTGCGCCGCAGCCCGCACCGCATCGATGTATCCCGCATGCGAGCCGTAACGTTCCTCCAGTGACAAACGCGGATCTTTGCTCGCCTCGCGTTCGGCTTTGGTGCGCGCAAACGGAATCATGCCGCCGGTGTAGTTGCAGTTTTTTCCGGCATGAAACGGTAGCGCCCCGTCTGCCGTGATGTTCCAGCCGAGATAGGTGCCGAGCGGCGCATCGTGCAGCACCACCGGCACGCCGCCGAGTTCGTTGCCATCGGCGTTCACCCGCGGCACCAGCATGC
>JAYVQD010000159.1:0-8938 GCA_043777275.1 Nitrosomonadales bacterium | reverse complement strand
TCCCGGCTTTTGGATTCTGCGAAAACTTCTTCATATCCTCAATATCCTTTTCGGCGACGCGAGCCACCCAATCATCACCGACTTTTTTCAAAGCCCCTTGGATGTGCTGAAAGGGACGTTGCCAAGTTCCGGACGTTGAGGTAACGCCTTTAATTGACTGCACCAATTCTGCGGGAATCTTGATTTCTAACGTCTTGTACGTCTTCGACCGCGGCTTTGGCATATCCCACCTCCGTTGGTTATGTTAGGGCATTATAAGCAGTCGCCTACCACACAGGTATAGTGTGCGGACAACGTTGGGAGGTTTCGATGCCAAACCATCCGGGACAAGGTGGATTTCAAGCACTGTTGGCCAAAGCATTAGCGCTGTCAGCCTGGCGCGCCGGTACGCAGGGCAGGCTGACCTATCGCCGGGGACGTGGATTTTTCATATCGGCCTTTCATTCGCGCCGCCTTTCGCGCCGACGTCCGCTGACCCGCACATTGCGGCGACTGGTGGAACAGAATCCCAACGTCGGCAATGGCCGAGTAGCAGTCATTTCCGAACGTGACATTGACCTTCCAAAGTTGGCCGGTACCCGCCTTCAATGGAACAAAGCCCTCGATAAAATCCGACACTGTATGTCAGATAAAGTTGAAGCGCCCACGCCTCAGTGTCCAATACGCCCCGCGCGGTGATCGGCAGACGGATACAGCACCTGTGGCAGCGTGCCACTGGCGTAGAGGTGTTCCGCAGCTTCGTTCCACGTGGGGAGGTTCGGCACATCCTGCTCCCAATGCGCTACCGCGGCTTCGTCGCACCAGTGCTGGAGTTTTGCCATGGCCTCACGATGAGGTGAGGCGCGGCGAAACGCCGCCATGTTGTTTGCGCTGTTCCAAACGGTGAGCGTCCAGAAGGTCCAGCCTTTTGTCCTGCGCAGCTCGACGCCGAGATTGCCGGGGGATTTTCTCGCTTGACTCTCGGATTGTTGCGCACGCCAAATGAAGGCGGGCAGGAAACGCACGGATCTTAGCCGCAATCGGGTGACGGATATGAAGGCCATCAAGACCCACGAGTGAATTACTTTCGCTGCGAATTCAGAAAGCGCAGGCGATCGGACAGGTTTTTCAGCAGTTCCGTGCCAAAGTCCGGATTGCTTTTGACCAGTTCGATAAAGGCTGCGCGGTCGATGGCGAGCAGGGTGCAGTCGCTGGTGGCGGTGGCGGACGCCGCGCGCACGCCTTCATCTACCAGCGCCATCTCACCGAACAGGCTGCCGACGCCGACGGTCTCGACCACTTTGCCTTTGATGGAGATGGACGCGCCGCCTTCCAGCACCACGTACATCACCGCGCCGGAACCGCCTTCGACGATGATGGGGCGATCTTTGGGGAAACGGCTGCGCGCCGCCGGGCTCAGCGATGCGGTGATGGATTTGAGCAGTTTGCTATCGAGTACGCGGCCGGTTTTGCCGGCTTCACTGCCTGCCAGTCCGCCGCGCATGTGCAGCATCGACAAGCCGAGCCGCAGCCGCGCCAGGATCATGCGCATCAGCATCAGCGCGAATTCGGGCTGTTGCTGCAAGGCGTTCATGAATTGTTCGCGCGCAAGGCCGATCAGTATGCAGTCGGTGCGTGCGGTCGCGGTGGCGGCGCGTGGTGTTCCTGCAATGGCTGACATCTCACCGATAATTTCTCCGGCGTGAATGACGTCGATGGTTTTGCCGCCGGTGGAAATCGTGATTTCACCCGCCGCCAGAAAATACATTTTGTCGCCTTCCGCCTGTTCGACGAATAGCGTGGTGTCCTTGGTGGCTTTCAGCGGCGTGCCGCACGACTGAAAAAAGGCCTGCGCGATATCGCGGTCGTAGACGGTTTTTTTCTCGGGTGCGGTGACGAAATCCAGATCTTCCATGGGGTATTCCTGTAATCCTGCAATTTTGTTCAGGCTGCTTTCAGTTTGCCGGTGCGGCAGTGTTCAATTTTCTCGCGCAGATAGTGCGCCGCGAAATCGATTTCCGCGTCACTGTTGAAGCGGCCCACGGTGATGCGCATCACCATGGCGGACGTGTCGCCGCCCAGCGCTTCGATGACGTGCGACGCTTGACCGGCAACACAGGCGGAGGCCGAGGATATCGCAATGTCGGTCAGCGCGCTCAGGGGCAGGTCGCAGCCGGCGATGCTGATGTTGAGATTGTGCGCTATGCGTTGCTCAAAATCGCCGTTCAGATGCACGCCGTCGATGTCGCGCAATGCTGCCCACAGCCGGTCGCGTTGTTGGCGCACGCGCGGCACTTCTGCCGGCATTTCGTCTTGGGCTATTCGGAAACACTCGCCCATGCCGACGATCTGGTGCGTGGCCAGCGTGCCGGAGCGCAGGCCGCGCTCGTGGCCGCCGCCGTGCATTTGGCAATCGATGTGCAGGTGCGGCGCGCGTTTCACATACAGTGCGCCGATACCTTTGGGGCCGTAGGTTTTGTGCGCGGTGAGCGACATCAAGTCTATCGGCAGCGCCACCAGATCGATGGCGACCTTGCCGGTGGCCTGTGCCGCATCAACGTGAAACAACACGCCGCGTTCGCGACAGATTTTGCCTAATGCAGCGACATCCTGAATCACGCCGATTTCGTTATTCACCAGCATCACCGAGGCGAGCACGGTGTCGGCGCGCAGGGCGCCGGAAAATTGCGCTAACGATACCAGGCCATTGGCTTGCGGCGCGAGGAAGGTGACTTCAAAGCCCTGCGTTTCGAGCCAGTGCAGGGTGTCGAGCACCGCTTTGTGCTCTGTGGCGACCGTGACCAGATGTTTGCCGCGCGCCGCATTGGCCGAATTTGCCAGAGCGGCGCCCTTGAGTGCGAGGTTGTTCGACTCGGTGGCGCCGGAGGTCCATATGATTTCAGCAGGGTCGGCGTTAAGCAGCGCCGCCACGTGCGCGCGTGCGTGCTCCACCGCGCGTGACGCGGCCTGCCCGAAGCTGTGCGTGCCGCTGGCCGGATTGCCGAACTGTTCTTTGAGGTACGGCAGCATCGCGTCAACCACACGCGGATCTATTCGCGTGGTGGCGGCATTGTCGAGATAAATGGGAAGCTCGGTGGGAGGCGCAGTAGCGGGTGTAGACATAGGGTTATTCCACTTTAACGTTGGCGGCCTTAATGACGCGGCCCCATTTAACCAGTTCATCGCGCACCAGTGCGGTGAATTGCTCGGGCGTGCTGGTGGTGGGCTCGGTGCCAAGCTGCACGAAGCGCTCGCGGATATCCGGCAGCGTTTGGATGCGCGTGATTTCTTTATGCAGACGGGCCAGCACGTCTTTCGGCGTGGCGGCGGGCGCGACCAGTCCGTACCAGATGCCCATGGCGGCGCCGGGATAGCCGGCTTCGGCGATGGTGGGTAACTCGGGAATGGCGGCGATGCGTTTGTTGCCGGTGGTCGCCATCAATTTGATCTTGCCCGCCTGCATCAACGGGATCACCGGCGGCACGCCCGTAAACACGATGCTGATTTGTCCGCCCAGCAAATCGGTGATGGCTTCGGCGTTGCCTTTGTAGGGCACATGCACGATCTGGGTGGCCGTAACCTGCTTGAACAATTCGCCCGCGAGATGCGGGCTGGTGCCGACGCCGGGCGAACCGTAATTCAATTGACCGGGACGCGCCTGGGCCAGCGCTACCAACTCTTTCAGCGTCTTGGCCGGGATCGACGGATGCACCGCGATCACCGCCGGCCCGGTGGCGATCAGCGAGATATAAGCAAAATCGCGCAGCGGATCGAACGGGGTTTTCGGATACAGCAGCGGATTGGTGACCGAAGGCCCGGTGGCGCCGATGGTCAGGGTGTGTCCATCGGGCGGCGCCTTGGCCGCCATGTCCATGCCGATGGCGCCGCCCGCGCCCGCGCGATTTTCCACGATTACCGGCTGGCCGAGCGCTTCGGTGAGTTTGGGCGCGATCAGGCGCGCCATGATGTCGATGGTGCTGCCGGGGCCGTACATGACGATGATACGCAGCGGCCTGGATGGATACGCTTGCGCGGCGGCGGTGGATGTCAGCGCGGCAAGCGCCGTCGCAAGCATGGTGTGGCGCATCAATCTGCGCATGTCAGTGCTTTGCGGTCTGCGCCTGTGTCAGCGCGGCGATGACGCGCTGGCGTTTTTCTTCAACGTCTCTGGCGAAGCCGGGATATTTTTGTTCGACAAAACCGGTGGCCAGGCCGAGCTTGAGCAGTGCCACCGCGAAGGTCGCGGCGAGATCATCGAGGTCAGGGCTTTTTTTGGCGAGTTCCAGGGCTTCGATGGTTTCGCCGTACAACTGCTGCAGCGCGTCTTTGGTTTCGGGGTCGAGCAACATCATGGACATAGTGCGTTCCGATCCGAGTCGAGTGGCGGTAAAAGCCATTGTAACGCGGCGCGCGCGGATGGCATTCTCATGCGTTCATGTTTTGTAAGTATTTGTTTATAACAAGATATTTTATTAAGATCACGTTTACCTGTTGCGATGGTACAAACCCATCTCAGCCCGGCTCGGATAGGCATGCGCTGCCGCTACTGACGGGCGTGATCGGCGCTGCGATGGTGGTGGAATGTGTCCCACGTGTAAGATATCGTCAGGCCATGTCACTTAAAAGAAACATAAATAATATGAGCGCACAGACCCAAACTACCGTAGATCCGTTGGATGCTATCCGCAGAAGGGCGGATAAAATCATGTGCGTCGTAGTCGGCGTGCTGCTCATTTATGGTCTTGCGCTGGCGCCGTGGCACGATACGTACACCTCGTTTTTCATGGTGGGACTGCCGGCGGGGGCTATCGCCATGCTGCTGACCTGGCGCTTGCCGGGACAGGTAGTCACGCGCATGGTGGTCGCGGTTGTGTTCATGGTGCTGACGGCGCTGGCGGTTCACCAGGCGCGCGGCATGATCGAGATGCACTTTGGGTTTTTTGTGCTGTTCGCCGTGCTGCTGTTCTATCGCGACCGGCTGGTGTATCTGCCCGCAGTCATCGTGGCCGCCCTGCACCACATCAGTTTCAATTACTTGCAGGAAATCAACTTTGGCGTGTTTTGTTTTACCAAGCCCGGATGGGATTTGGTGGCCATTCATGTCGGCTATGTGCTGTTTGAGTTCGTGGTGCTGGTTTATATGGCAGAGATGATGCGGCGTGAGGCGTTACTCTCCGAGGCCATGCTGGGCGCGTCCAATGAGGCGAATAGCGGACTGACAAAACTCGCCAACCGCGTGCGCGGCGTTGCCGAAGAAATTACCGCGTCGGTGCGCCAGGTGGCCGCCGGCAATGCGGATCTGTCGCAACGCGCCGAGCAGCAGGCATCCACGCTGGAGCAGACCGCTGCATCCATGGAGCAACTCACCACCACGGTGAGGCAAAACGCCGAGAACGCGCGTCAGGCGAACGGGCTCGCGGCAGGGGCGTCCGAGGTTGCGGTCAAGGGCGGGCAGGTGGTGGGAGCGGTGGTGCAAACCATGGCCGGTATCGAGGAATCTTCGCGCAAGATCGCCGATATTATTTCGGTGATCGACAGCATCGCGTTTCAGACCAATATTCTGGCGCTTAACGCGGCGGTTGAGGCCGCGCGTGCCGGCGAACAGGGCCGCGGTTTTGCAGTGGTAGCGTCAGAAGTGCGCAGCCTCGCGCAGCGCAGCGCGGACGCGGCAAAAGAGATCAAAAGCCTGATCGGTGACTCGGTTAGCAAAGTCAGCGCGGGCGGCATGCTGGTAGAAGAGGCCGGACAAACCATGCAGGAGATCGTTGCGTCGGTGAAGCGGGTGACCGATATCATTGGGCAGATTACCATCGCCTCGCAGGAGCAGAGCTCCGGCATCGAACAGGTGAATCAGGCGGTGGTGAATCTCGAACAGGCGACACAGCAAAACGCCGCCGTGGTGGAAAAAACAGCTTCTGCTGCGGAAGCCGTGCGTGTGCAGGCGGCGAGTCTGCTCGACACCGTATCGCGCTTCGAATACGGAGGCGGCGAGCGGCGGGAGCGTCCGCGAACCCGGTCGGATGGCGTTTTGGAAACACCCGCGCCGGTGCGCCCGCGGCAGCAGCAGCAGCCGAAGCAGGCACAGCAACCCAGGCCACAACAGCAGACTGCCGCCGCCGCTGCACCGGGTGCGCGTCTGGCAAGCCCCTCGCGTCCGTCAGGTACCTCAGGTACCTCAGGACCCTCAGGTAACTCTCGCCCGCCTCAGCCACCACGGGCAAGCGCAGGCGACGACGATCAATGGAAAGAGTTTTAGGCGCATGGCGTCGGCCCGCACTGCTGATACTGCGATAATGCGATGATGATCTTCTCCCATATTCTGAAAACGCTGTACTCGCATTTCACGCGGCTGGCGTGGGACGCGTTGTTCCTGCTGGTGGGCGTGCATGTGCTGGTGTCGTATGCGGGGATGCGTCTGTTCGAGACGGGCGAGATCACCGAGCGCATCGCGTTCTGGTACTACTACATGACCACCGTTACCACCATCGGCTATGGCGATATCGCGCCCAAGACGGCGGCGGGGCGGCTGTTCACCACGCTATGGATCATGCCGGGCGGCATCATGCTGTTCACGGCATCACTCGCGAAATTCATTCAATTTATTGCCGACCGTTGGAGAAAACGCATGCGCGGAGAAGCCGATTATTCGTATCTGGAAGGCCACCTTGTCATTCTGGGCTGGCAGGGGCTGCGCACGCGGCGCATGGTCGATGAAATCCTCGCCGACGTCGGTGCGACGCGGCGCGAGATTGTGCTGTGTACCACCAAGGACATCGAAAATCCGATGCCCGATAAAGTGAAATTCGTGCGTGACAAAGCCTTGAGCGACTCCAGTCTGCACGCCCGCGCGGGATCGGCAGGCGCCGCAGTGATTATGGTGCTCGGCCATGACGATAACGACACGCTGGCAGCAGCGCTGGCGGCGTGTTCCGTCAACAAGCACGCGCATGTGGTGGCGTATTTCGAGCAACAATCGTTCGCCGATTTGCTGGCAGCGCATTGCCCGCGCGCAGAGACCATGGTGTCGCTGTCCACCGAGATGATGGTGCGCGCAGCGCTTGATCCGGGGTCGTCGCGCGTGCATCGTGATTTGCTGTCGGTGGTGGGCGGACAAAATAACTTCAGCATGCGCGTGCCGGTCGATGCGCCGGCGTTGCGCTATGGGCAGTTGCTGCAAGCGTTAAAGCAACAGCACAACGCCACGCTGATCGCGGTGGCCGACGATACCGGCGGCAGCGGGCTGCGCCCTAATGCCGCAGGCGACGCCGAAGTGACGGCGGGTGATGTGCTCTACTATATTGCGGCGCGCAGGCTTGATCCGGCGCAGGTGAATTGGCGCGCGGTGGCGTAATCAAATTTTCCGAGGATGACGGGCAATGAAAGCAAAATCGATGGTGTTCGGAAACGTGGTGCTGGCGCTCTGCTTTGCCTTTATTTCACATGCGAACGCCGCCTGGCCCGAAAAGACCGTGCGCGTGATTATTCCGTGGCCGCCCGGCGGCAGCACCGATATCGTCGGGCGTTTGCTGGCGGCGGACCTCACGCAACGGCTGAAACAGCAGGTGGTGATCGACAACCGCGCGGGCGCGGGCAGCATCATCGGTTTGCAGATCGCCGCGCAGTCGCCGCCCGACGGCTATACGCTGATGATGACCTCAACCGCGTACGGGTTTTTGATCGACAAGCCGAAGGTGCCGGTGGATATCGTCAATTCATTTGCGCCGGTGGCGCTGATCGGCATGGGCGACAGCGCGCTGACGGTGCATCCATCGATGCAGGTGAGCACCGTGAAGGAGCTGATCGCGCTCGCCAAAAAACGGCCGGGCGAGTTGTTGTATGCGTCGTCGGGCATCGGCGGCTTTCCGCACATGACCACCGAGCTGTTCAAGTTAAAGACCGGCACCAACATGGTTCACATCCCCTTCAAGGGTGGCGGGCCGGCGGTGGTCGATGCGATGGCGGGACACACGCAGGTGTATTTGAGCTCGATGCCCACGGTGTATCAGTACCTCATCGGCGGACGCCTGAAGTTGCTGGCCACGGGTGGCGTGAAACGCAACGTGAAATTCCCGCAAACACCGACCATAGCCGAAACCGTGCCCGGCTACGAAGCCAGCATCTGGTGGGGCATCTTCGCGCCACGCAACACGCCCGCCGACATCATCGCCCGCATGCACGGCGAAACCAACGCCGCGCTGACCTCGCCCGAACTGCTCAAGCGGCTGGACGAGCAAGGAGCCGTGCCGATGAAAATGAGTTCCGCCGAATTCGGCAAGCTCATGGCAAGCGAGACGAATAAATGGCTCGACGTGATCCGCACGGCGGGGATCAAAGGCGAGTAGCGCGGCGTTACGCTTCGCGTTCGTTACGTTACAGCCAGCGCCGCACCCGCGCGCGGTAAGCCGCATACGCTTCACCGAAAAGTGTGGCCAACGCCCGTTCTTCCGGGGCGATCTGGTAGCGATTGATGGTCCAGACAAACAGCGCCAGCAGCGCCGCGTTGAGCACGTTGCCGAGCCATGTCGCCAACGCGGCAAGGATCAGCAGATCCGCAAGGTAGATCGGGTTGCGGGAAATCGCGAATACGCCGGTGGTGACGAGGTTCGATGCGCGAGCCGGACGTAGCGGATTGATGGTGGTTTTGGCCGCGATGAATTGACCTGCGGCGACCAGCATCAACAGCAAGCCGCTGGCAAGCAACACCAGTGCTGCCAGTTCCCGGAAATCAAATGCAATTCTGCCCCATGGCAAAGATCGATTTGCCGCCCACATTAGCGCGCCGATGATGGCTGCGATTACCGGGGGCGGGATCAGCGGGTTCATGCGCTTTCTGAGTGATATGGATTTTGCGACAAGGAATTAACGACGCTGTAGAAAAAGCATCCGGTTATCGTGCCACGGCGGAACGGTTGTGGCAATACGCAGGTCATAAAGAAGCAAAGGAGGCGACACCGCCATG
>JAYVQD010000158.1:0-8957 GCA_043777275.1 Nitrosomonadales bacterium | reverse complement strand
CATCGCCGCGCCATCGAGCGCAGCGTGCCGCTGTTCCCATGGCAGCGCTTGCAGCGGCGCGCCGAAATCAGCAGCGAGGCTCTGCGCGCGGGCGAACGAGCGATTGACCACGCGAATCTCTGTCGCGCCCGCCTGCATCAGCGCGTAACACACCGCGCGCGCGCCGCCGCCCGCACCGAGCACCACCGCTGGGCCGGCGTCCGCGCGCCAGTTGGGATACTCCTGCTTCAGGTTGTGAATGAAACCGAAGCAGTCGTTGTTGGTGCCCGCCAGCGAACCATCGGCGCGCACGGTGACGCAACTGATGGCGCCGATGCGTCTGGCTACCTCATCCACCTCGTCCACCACCGCCATCGCGGTTTGCTTATGCGGCAGCGTCAGGTTGCAGCCTGAAAATCCCAGCGGATGCAGTGCCCGTAATGCGGCGGCAAGCCCGTCGGGCTGGATGGCCAGCGGCACGTAGACGCCTGTCAGCGCATGCTGCCGCATCCAGTAGTTGTGCAGCATCGGCGAACGCGAGTGCATGAGGGGCCAGCCCATCACACTGGCGAGTAAAAAACGCGGGGGCATTACTTCAGCCATTCATCAACCGGCGAGCTTGGCGCTGAAATGATCCCAGGTACGTTTGAACAGGGTGTCGTTCCACAGCTTCTCGCGGCACATCGCGATTTCTTTTTCACTGAACACATACGGCTTGCCGATTTGCAGCGCCATGTATTGGCGGTAGGCGTTTTCTTCCATGTAATTGGCGAGCACGAAGGCTTCGACTATGGTTTTGCCCACCGTCACCGCGCCGTGTGATTTCATCATCGCCGCCGGGCGATCCGCCAGCGTGTCCGCCAGCCGCCCGGCCATCACCGGATTGTTGATCGAGTTCGGCGAATCGAGCACCGGCATCGGGTACACCAGCGAGCCTTGCGCGTACACCGGCTGGTAATCGTGGCCGGTCATGGTGAGGAACGTAGACCACTTGGGGTGCGCATGCACCACCGCCTGCACGTCCGGGCGCGCTTTGTAGATGCCCGCATGCAAATGAAACTCCAGCGGCGGCTTGCCGTTGCCTTCGATCACGTTGCCTTCCATGTCGATGGTGCAGATGTCGGCAACGGTGAGCTTGCTGCGCTGGCAGGCGCCGATGTTGATGCACATGCCGTCACCCGCGCGGATGCTGGCGTGGCCGTTGTAGTCGATGATGTCGGACTGCTCCAGCATGCGTATGCAAGAGACGAGTTGCTGTTTGAGCTGTTCGGTGTTCATCATTTCATTTCCCGTCAGTATTGTCATTTATCTGTAGGTTGGGCTGCCAAGCCCAACACCACAATCGTTGCAACCCGCCGACTTTAGGCTTTGCCACGAGCGGTTGTGTTGGGCTTCGCAGGCTCAGCGCCAACCTACGGGTGGTTTTCATCCTTCATCCTTCCGCCTTCATCCTTGCAGTTCACCATCCCGCCGACGCCCGCACCTGACTGCGCCACAAATCCCACGCACGCATGCCCGCCGTTTGATTCACCACATCAGCCAGCAGCCCTTCCTCACTATCCAGCGCCGCCACCGGCGCGCCGCCGCCGAGCGCGTTCGTCCAATGCTGCACACGGGCATTGACTTCGGTGTACACCGCGCGAAAAACAGCGGTTTGCAGCGTCGGCCCGCACGCCACGCTGCCGTGCGCGCGCATCATCGCGATATCCTTTTTGCCCATCACTTGCGCCAGCGCCACGCCCTTGGCGCCGTTGCCGATCAGCATGTCGGTAGCGCCGAACTTTTCGCGGATGTCGAACACCGGCACGCCCGCCGCCAAAAACGCGGCATTGTGAAACATCGCCTGTATCGGCACATTCACCAGCCCGAACGGGATCACCGACGGCGAATGGCTATGCACCACCGACATGATGTCCGGGCGCGCCTTGAAAATTTCGCCGTGGATAAAACGTTCGAGAAAGCTGCCGCGGCCGTTGGCGTTGCACGGGTTGCTGTCAAGATCGTATTCGATGATATCGGCGGGCGTCACCAGCGCGGGCGCAATGGAGCGCGCCATAAAGTAGCGGTTGGGCGCTTGCGGGTGACGCAGCGACACATGGCCGAAGCCGTCCATCACGCCTTGGGTTACCAAAATTCGCCCTGCGGCGGCGAGGTCAGCCAGTAACGCCGGATCGACCGGCCCACCCGATTTGGGTGAATCAATATTCGACATGGATTCCCTTTATTGCCTTCAGGTTTTGGATTTTACTTTCGCAAGCCCGATGTTAGCCGATTTACCTTTTGGCGCGGGAAGCTTCGATCGGGTACCCGCTTTCATCAGGGCTGAACCGGAGCGCATCGCGCGGACTGGGCACACACATTGCGCTCGATAATACCCTTGGATTTTTTGCTGCTGCACAGTACCCTTGGGCGTAATAGCATGCTTTGCTCGCATTGTTGAATTGAGTTGACGTGGTTGCCGTGGGTCAAATAGACAAGGACGCATTGAAACAATTAGCCGGCAAATACATCTGTTGAGTGTTCCAACCGAGAGAGATACAAAATGAAAAGAACCTTAGGTACGCTTGCAATGTTATTGACGGCAGTCAGCGCATCCGCCCAGACCAACTATCCTGAAAAACCGGTACGCGTCGTGGCCCCTTTTCCCGCAGGCACGGGGGCGGACATCAGCGCGCGTATTGTCACGCAGAAGCTCAGTGAGTTATGGGCCAAGCCGGTGGTGGTTGAGAATGTGCCCGGGGCCGCCGGCAGTGTGGGGGCGGAGCGCGTGGCGAAGTCTGCGCCGGACGGCTACACGCTGTTGTTCAGCGGCGATGCAGCGATGACGACCAATGTGACGCTCTACCCGAAGCTCGCCTACGAGCCGTTGCGTGACTTTGCGCCGATCATGAACTTTGTCGAGACGCCTAATATTCTGGTGCTCCATCCCTCCCTGCCGGTCAAGAATGTGAAGGAGCTGGTCGCGCTGGCAAAGTCGCGTCCGGGTGAGATTACCTATGCTTCCTCCGGCGTGGGTACGTCGCAGCATCTCGGCGGCGCGCTGCTGGCGAACCGGGCGGGCGTCGACCTCAGTCATGTTCCCTACAAGGACGGGGCTGTGGCCATGTCGGACGTCATTGGCGGGCGCGTGACGATGTTTTTCGGCAACACACTGTTTACCATGCCGCAGGTGCGCGCGGGCAAGGTGCGCGCGATTGCAGCGAGTTCGCTCAAGCGCATACCGGTTGTCCCGGAACTGCCCACCATCGCGGAATCCGGCTATCCGGGTTTCGAGGCCGTGGCGTGGTTTGGTCTGCTGGCGCCGGCCGGCACGCCTGCGGCGGTGCTCGCCAAACTGCAGCAGGATGCCGCGCGCGTGATCGCCATGCCGGATGTGCGTAACAAGTACACCGAGAATGGCGGAATCGTCGTCGGCAACTCGCCGGCGGAATTCGCGGCGCAGATCAAGGCCGAAATCATCGCCAAGGGCAATCTGGTGAGGGCGTCGGGCGCGAAGGTGAATTAGTGGCGCAGTAAAAAGCGTCGGGCCGTATCGTAACTATTTTTTTTATTGAATATTTTACACCCACGACGCCACGCCGCAGCCGACGTAAATTTGCGGCATCGCGCTGTAGTGAATCAGGTTGAAGCCACGCGCACCGGCAGCACCATGGGCCGCCAGCCAATTGCGAACTTCCGCTGTGCCGTTGCCTGCGGCTTGCATGCGTTGATCGAGAAAGTTAAACAGCGCCTCGCGATCACCTGACACAAAGTGTTGCAGGCATTCGCGGTCGAACGCTTCGTCAATCGCGCCCATCGTGGCTTCGCCGATGGAGTGACTCAAACCGCCGGTGGCGAGTATCGCCACGCGTGTATTGCCCGCGAAACTTTCGATGGCTTCACGCAGCACCGCACCCCACTCATAACAGCGGCGCACGTTGGGAAACGGCGGCTCCACGGTGTTAATCACCACCGGAATAATCGCGGGCAGCGGTGCGATACCCGCTTTCATTAACGGAATACAAAAGCCATGATCAAGCGCGAGCTGGTACGACACGCTGGGCTCGAAGCTGCGTGTGAACGCATGCGCGACGATGTGTTGCGCCAGCGGGGCGTGGCCGGCCATTTGCTTGTGTGGAAACGCACCGAGCCACGGCTCCGGCGGGCCGTTGTGCGCCTCACCCACGCCGACGCAAATGGCGGGCAGATTGTCCAGGGAAAAATTTACCCAGTGATCGGGCGAAATCACGATCAGCACGTCGGCGCGCGCGGCATTGATGCGTCTACCCAGTTCATCGAACGCGGTGGTGATGGTATTTTTGCACGCGGGGGTCAGCGCGTCCCACTTGCGCACGATCAGCGGCCCGTGACTGGCGGCGTAGATGCCGACGAGATTAGCCATGTGGCGCCTTACTCGTTGCACCGGTATTCCCAGTATTCCGTATGCGTTTTACAAATTCTTCTTCCGGCATGTCAATCACTAAAAAATAAAATCGCAGCAGGTAGGCGTTCACCAGCGGGGCTAACGCCGCCACGTCGTCTGCTGCGATGGCCGCCAGCACTTCGGGCTTTAGCGGATAACGCGCCAGCACCTTGGCGCGGTCAGCGCGATACGCTGCCCCCGCCGCAGGTGTCTGCAAATCGAAGAACAGTTTGCTCAGGTAGTAATCGCGCATCGCTAATCTGCGGTGATCCCGGCCGCGCGAATCAACGTGCTCCACTTTTTAATTTCGGATTTCACGAACGCATCGGTTTCCGCCGCGCTCATGCGCAACACACGCCCGCCGCCGCTCTCGAAGCGCTTCGCCATGTCGGGCGACTGGATGGCTTTGGCCATTTCGCTTTGCAGGCGCTTTAACACGGCGGGCGGTGTGCCGCTGCGCGCGAAGATGCCGAACCACGCTTCCATATCCATTTGCGCAACGCCGGTTTCGTTGACTGTGGGCACGCTGGGCATGCCCGCAAAGCGCTGCGCGCTCGATACGGCAAAGGGTTTGACGCGGCCGTCATCGACGTACGGCTTTGCGGTGCCCGCGTTATCAAAAAACAAATCGACGCGCCCGCTTTGCAGATCCAGATGCGCAGCCTGCGCGCCGCGATATGGCACATGCAGCATTTTCACGCCGGTGATGTGCGCCAGCGCGGCAGCGGCGATGTGCTGGCCGGTGCCCACGCCGCCGGACGCATAGGTGAGCTTGCCGGGATTGGCGCGCGCAAAGTCGATCAGTTCGCGCAGATTCTGCTGCGGCAAATCTTTACGCGACACCAGCGAGTAGCTGTAACTGACCACCATGCCCACCGGCACAAAATCCACCAGCGGATCGTACGGCAGCTTTTTATAAAGGCCCACATTGGCGGCGATGTTGCTCAAGCCGCCGACCAGCAGCGTGTAGCCGTCGGGCGTGGATTTGGCGGCGGTCTCGGTGCCCACCAGCGTGCCCGCACCGGTGCGGTTTTCGACCACCACCTGCTGGTTGAGTTGCTCGGCGAGTTTTTGCGACACCACGCGCGCGATCAGGTCAAAGCCGCCGCCGGGCGGATTGGGCGCGATAATGCGGATGGGGCGGTAGGGATAGTCCTGCGCGAATGCAGACACAGCCGCAAGCGCTACGCATAACACACTGAGCATTCTAATCATGGTTCAGTAGCCTCTGTCTATCCCTCCCCGTCGTTCCCGCGTAGGCGGGAATCCATAACACAGCGTCACTTGAGACGGCGTATGGGTGCCCGCCTCTGCGGGAACGACGGGTTTAGTTTATGGTTTGTTCCGTGCCGCAAGCTTAACGCGCTCTTGGAATTTCCGCGAGCATTGACTACCATGCACGGTCTTGCTGTCCTGCAATCACTGAAAGGTTCCTCATGAGCACCCCGCATCCCGTCGCCGCTGAACTGCCGCCGCACGGTTACATCATCACCAAGCCGGTGCCGGGATCAGACATACCCGCCGATTACACCTTTGTGCTCACGCGCGATGAAATCTATGTGCCGGTCGCGGTGCGTAAACCCAAAGGCACTGGCCCATGGCCCGCGATCATCATGGGGCGCGGCAACGGGCGCGGCGGTCTGCCGCTGGTCGAACAAAAGGTCGCGCTCTACAGCACGTTGCAGGACAAAATGATCGCACGCGGGTTTGTGGTGGCGTATGTGAATTACCGCAACGAAATTCCGTATCACTACGAAACGCGCCAGGCCGCGCGCAACGTGGCGGACGATATCGCCAATGAAGGCCGCACACTGAAATCCACCTCGATTGTCGATCATGATGATTTGCAGACCGTGATTCGCTATGTGCGTGCGCTGCCGTTCGTGAAGGATGGCAAAGTGGGCTGCGTGGGTGTCAGCCACGGCGGCGAAACCATTTTGAAAGCCGCTGCTGAAATGGATTTCACCTGCGGTGTGGCCATCGAAGGCGCGTCGCATGAATTTTTAACCGTGGACACTGGCCCCAATGCGCCGCGCATCGGCAGCGAGGTGCAGTACAACGATGTGAACGTCGCGCGCAAAAACGCCAACAAAGCGCGCGCGATGGAACGCATACGCCGCATCAACACGCCGATCCTGCACATCGGCCGCGACCCCGATCATCTGCAAGGCATTTTCAAACTCGCGCACGAGTGGATGGTCGAGGCGGGCAAAGATTCCACCTGGGCGAGCTTCGATCATCCGGCGCATGGTTATCCATTTATCGAGCGCAGCGCGGATGGGTCGTTCAAACCGAATCCCGCACAGCAGGCGGCGTTTGATTTATTCATGAATTATTTTGACCAGCGATTGAAGTAACATCGCAATCACAATATAACAGTAAGTGTTTGTTTTTAAACAATAATTTAAAAGGCATCTGAATATGAAAATCGCCGTCATTCACGACTACGCCGACGTAATGCGCACCACGCGCGCGTTCCCCAAACTGCAAGCCGCAGGCCACGAGGTCACGATTTACAACGACGCCTACATCGACCCCGCGCGCGTGGTGGCGCAGGTCAAGGGTTGTGATGTGTTGTTGCTGACACAACAGCGCGTGGTCATCACGCGCGAGATTCTCTCGCAACTGCCGCAACTTAAATTCATCAGCCAGACCGGCCGCAACGTCAGCCACCTCGATGTCGCCGCCTGCACCGATCTCGGCATCACGGTGTCGGCGGGCGGGCACGACGGCGCAAGCCCCTACACCACCACCGGCGAGCTGGCGTGGGCGCTGATCCTGGCGTCGCTGCGGCATATTCCGTTTGAAGTCGAAAACTTCAAGGCCGGCCACTGGCACACCACGGCGGGCACACGCCTCGCAGGCGCGACCCTCGGCATTTATGCGTTTGGCCACATCGGCAGCGGCGTGGCGCGTGTGGGCAAAGCCTTCGGCATGAAGGTGGTGTGCTGGGGCCGCGAAGGCTCACTCGCCAAAGCCAAAGCCGAGGGCTTTGACATCGCCGCCAGCCGCGAAGCGTTCTTTGAGCAATCCGATGTGATCAGCCTGCACCTGCCGTCAAACGCAGCGACCAAGGGCATCATCACCGCCGCCGACCTCGCGCGCATGAAGCCCACCTCGCTGTTGGTGAACACCAGCCGCGCACCGATAGTCGCGGAAGGCGCACTGGTCGAAGCGCTGGAAAAAGGCCGCCCCGGTTTTGCCGCAGTGGACGTGTATGAACAAGAGCCCGTCACCGGCGGCAATCACCCGCTGCTGAAAATGAAAAACGCGCTGTGCACGCCGCACCTGGGCTACAGCGAGAAAAAAAGTTACGAGGCGATTTACGAAGGCGGCGTCGAACAAATACTCGCGTATGCGGCGGGCAAGCCGATCAATGTGCTGAATGCCGACGTGGTGGCTAAAAAATAAGCGGGGGCACGCCTAGTTAATCGTCACTTAGTTGATCGTAACTTTAGTGGCCTTTACGATCTTCTGATACTTGGCAATTTCCGCGCGGATGAATTCGCCGAACTGGGCCGGGGTGCTTCCCACCGGTTCGGCGCCCATATCCGCCATGCGCGCCTTCATGTCAGGCAGGCGGAGCAATTCGACCAAATCGGAATGCAGCTTTGCGGTGATTTCACCGGAAGTGCCGGCGGGCACCGCCGCGCCGTACCACTGACTGACATCGAACCCGGCGAGTCCTGCTTCCGTCAGACTCGGCACATTAGGAATCGTCGGTGAGCGCTTGGCCGTGGTCACCGCCAGCGGGCGCACTTTCCCCGACTTCAGGTGCGGCGCCACCACCGGCAAGGCCACGAATCCACTGTGTATGTGCCCGCCCATGAGATCAATGAGTTGCGGGCCACCGCCCTTGTAGGGGACATGATTGATACTAATGCCGGTCATCAGCTTCATCCACTCCCCCGCGATGTGATGCGGGCTGCCTGTGCCCACCGATGAAAAGGCGAGTTCCCCGGGCTGCTTTTTCGCCAACGCAATGTACTCTTGTGCGCTGCGCGCCGGCAGCGACGGATGCACGATCAGCACCAGCGACGACACCGCAAGCTGGGTGATCGGTGCCAAATCGCGCACCGGGTTATACGCCATCTTGGGGTACAGGGTAACGTTCAGTGCGCATTCGGGCGAAGCACACAACAATATCGTGTAACCGTCGGCGGCGCTTTTGACCACGGCCTCCGCGCCTATCATGCCGCTGGCGCCGGGACGATTGTCAATGACCACATTGTGCCCCCATTTTTCGGAGAGCTTTTGCGCGATAGGCCGACCCAGCAAATCGTTGCCGCCGCCCGGCGGATACGGCACCACGATGCGCACCGATTTGGCGGGGTAGGCCTGTCCTGAGCCTGTCGAAGCGGTTTGCGCGATCGCGCCGTCTGCCAATACGCTGCCGAGCAACGCCATCGCGGCTGCGACACGTCCTGCTATTGATGCAATTTCCATGATGTCCTTCTATGCAGGTTGTTTACGATTATTATTGATCTTTCCATAATTCGTGACAAACTCAATCCGTTCGCCCTGAGCTTGTCGAAGGGCAGCAGGGCTTCGACAAGCTCAGCCCGAACGGTGTAAT
>JAYVQD010000157.1:0-8959 GCA_043777275.1 Nitrosomonadales bacterium | reverse complement strand
AGAATTACCGATTTTTTGTTAGAACATAGCAGAATCATAAGCATCACATGGCGAGATATTAGGTTGAAGCGGGATGGTTCTTAAATTAGAATCCTTCTGCACAAACGGGCCAATCCCCTCCCCCTCCCCGGCCTGCCGATAAACAAACCATAACACTGACAATCCCATGGCTGATGCAACTTCCAAAATAGACGATGCCGCCGAGGCTTTCTATCGCGCAATGCCAGAGGCAAATTATCCCACCGCGTTGATCGACGGCCATCCGCGCATTGCCATGAAGATACATTCGCTGCGCGGCAACAAGATTGCGCTGGCGGAGTATTTTGATTCGCTGCTTAACGACGAGCGTGGTAGCCGTCAGGGATTTCCGTTCCGCGTCCTCGTAAATATCCAGGGCCTGTACGATGTCATGGTCGGCATCCCGGATGGATTTTTCCGCACCGGGCGCCATGCCCGCTCGACATCGCGACGGTAGCTGGTAGCCGATAGCCTCACCGGCGCAGGCCCGACCGTCAAGACGCCTATTCCGCTCTGATGTTTGCCACGCGAAACAGCTCCGCCAGCGTTTTCAAATCGTTCTCCAGAAATTTTCTGAAGTCGTCCGGCGTACTGCCCAGCGGCACATAACCGCCGCTTTCAAAGTAATCGCGCATCTTGGGTATGTGCACCGCTTTCGCGAATTCCATCTGCAGGCGCGCCACAATGTTTTTGGGTGTCGCGGCCGGCGCAAATACGCCATGCCACGCCGCCTCATACACAAATCCCGGAACAATTTCAGACATCGCCGGCACGTCCGGCATACCGGCCCAGCGTTTGGCCGCTGAATAACCCAGCACTTTCAATCGCCCCGCCTTGATGTGCTGCATCACCACGGTCGGTGCGGCAAAAGCCACCTGAATCTCGTTGCTCAACACGCCGGTAATCATTGGCGCGAGCCCTTTGTACGGTACATGAATCAGCTTCGCGCCTGATTTGACGTTCAGAAACTCGCCCAGTAAATGCTGGCTGTTGCCGATACCGCCCGAGCCGAACTTGATATTGCCCGCCGGTGTTTTGCTCAGGTCAATCAGTTCCTTCAGCGTCTTCACCGGCACCTGCGCATTCACCAGCACCAGATAGCCGGGCAAGGTAGCGACCTGCGTCACCGGCGCGAAATCGGTCAGCACATGAAACGGCAGTTTTTTCTGCGCCAACTGATTGATGATGAACGAGTTCGAGGTGTAGAGTACGGTGTGTCCGTCGGTCGCAGCACGCGCCACCAATTCGCCGGCAATAATGCCATTGGCGCCGCCGCGATTATCGACCACCAGATTTTGGCCGAACACCGGCTCCAGAAAAATCGCCAGCGCTCGCGCGTTGGCATCCATGCTGCCACCGGCCGGCTGCGGCACCACCACACGCAGCGGGCGCGTGGGGAAGTTCTGGCTCCAGGCTGTGCTCGCGGCAGCAACACTGAACGCCAAAACCCAGCACTTCACGGCGACGCTCATTTTTTCGCGAGGATGTCCTGCAAGCCGCGCATCGCCATCCAGTAACCAAAAATGCCAAAACCGGTAATCACGCCGCGCACCACCTTCGCCACTTCGGATTGTCCGCCGCGCTTGGCCGGATTCGAGATGTGCAATTCAATCGACGGAAATTTCACCTGCGCCAGCGCCGCGTTTAACGCGCGGTAGCCCGAGCTGAAACCCGCCGGATTGATAATGCACGCCGCCACCCCGCTTTCATGCGCTGCATAGAGCTTGTTAATCACTTCGCCTTCGATATTCGAATGAAAAATATCCACTTCGAAACCAAGCTCCTTCGCGTATTGGCGGATGTGCTCATCGTATTCCGGCAACAGCATCGGCCCGAAAACATCCAGTTGCATCTTGCCGCGCATATTCATGCCGGCGCCGTGTATTACCAGTAGTTTGGGCATTTCCTATTCTCCATTAACCCGCGGAAAATCTCGCGGAACTTTTACATGAACGGCTCAATCTCGTTATGATACGGCGAAAATTCAAACTGGCCTAGAATCACACTCAAATTCACATCACGGTACCGAGGATTTCAATGACCCGCTTTTTCAAAGCCGCATTGGCAACAGGTTTGCTGGCATTAGCCTGCGCTGCGTCGGCACAGGCGCAAACTGCGTATCCCGCAAAATCCGTTCGCGTGGTAGTGCCCTGGCCGCCGGGGGGCCTGGTTGATGTGGTCGGACGCATCGTGTTTCAGAAAATCTCCGAAAACACCGCGCAACAATTCATCGTCGACAATCGCGCAGGGGCTACCGGCGTGATCGGTGCGGAAGTCGTGGCCAAATCGCTGCCCGACGGCCACACGCTGATGGTGCATTCAGCGAGTCACATTTCCAATCCGCACACGATAAAGAAGTTGCCGTACGACACCTTCAAGGATTTCACGCCCATCGGCCTGCTCGCCGCGCAAACCGGATTGATCACCGTGCATCCGTCACTGCCAGTGAAAACAACCAAAGATCTTATTGCGTTGGCGAAAGCACAACCCAATCAAGTGTTGTATGCGTCATCGGGCGCGGGCAGCTTTTCACATCTGGCCGTAGCGCTGATCGACTCCATCGCCGGCACCAAAATGCTGCACGTGCCGTATAAGGGCGGCGGCCTTTCCACCACTGCGGTGGTCTCAGGCGAAACACAATTGATTGCCGGCACGCCCGCCGCGCTGGTCACCCACATGAACAGCGGACGACTGCGCCTGATCGCGGTGACATCCGAATCGCGCCTCTCACAGTTTCCGCAAACCCCCACCATCGGCGAGAGCGGCGTGCCGGGTTACGAATTCCGCGGCTGGGTGAGCGTGATGGGACCTGCAAATCTGCCGCGAGCGATTGTGGATCGGGTCAGTGCGGAGATCACCAAATCGATGGACAGCGCGGACACCAAAAAACGTATGGAGTCGCTTGAAGCATGGACTATGACACCGGAACAAACCGCCGCGCGCATGCGCGCTGATTATGAAAAATACGGCAAGCTGATCAAACTGGTGGGTTTGGTACCGCAGTAATATCATAAAAAATATCATTTAAAAACAAGTGGCTATATGACAACACTCCTACTGAAGAAATCCTGTCACGCGATGGCCCTGCTCTGTGCTGCGGCATGCATGCTGCCGGTTGCGCAGGCGCAGCCCGCCTTCCCCGCCAAGGCGATCCGCATACTCGTCGGTGCGCCGCCCGGCGGCAGCAATGACATACTCGCGCGCGTCATCGGTCAGCGTGTCAGCGAATCCGTCGGCCAGCCGGTGGTGGTGGAAAATCGCCCCGGTGCAAACCAGATGATCGCCGCCGATCTCACCGCCAAAGCGCTGCCCGATGGTTACACGCTGTATGTCACCTCAACCTCGTACACCACCGGCGCGGCATTGATGGCGAAGCTGCCGTTCGATCCGGTGAACGATCTCGCGGGCATCACCATGCTCGGCTTCGGGCCAATGGTGCTGGTGGTGCATCCGTCGCTGCCGGTAAAAAATGCGCGCGACCTGATTGCGCTGCTGCGCGGCAAGCCGGGGCAACTCAACTACACCTCGTCCGGCGTGGGCGGCATCAATCATCTGGCGATGGAAGTGCTGAAGTCGTCCGCCAAAATCGACATCGTGCATGTGCCGCACAAAGGCATGGGGCCTGCGCTCACCGATTTGATCGCCGGACAAGTGCAGGCGGTGATCGTCGGCTTGCCGTCGGTCGAGATGCATCTTAAAAGCGGGCGGCTGCGCACGCTGGGGGTGAGCACAGCCAAGCGTTCCGCTTTCGCACCGGAGTTGCCGCCGATTGCGGATGCCGTGCCCGGTTACGACGTATCGCTGTGGTGGGGCATTTTCGCTGCCGCCAAAACGCCGCGCGCGGTGATGGATCGCCTGAATGCCGAAATTCACAAAGCGCTAGCCGCCGCCGATGTCAAAAAGCGTTTCGCTGATTTCGGCGCGGAGCCATCACCGATGACACCGGATGCGTTCGGCGCGCATGTGCGCGGCGAAATTGCCAAGTGGAGCAAGGTGGTGAAGGACAACGCGATTCGCGCAGAGTAATTTTTCTTTTAACAACAAAATCCTAGCCACAGATTTCACAGATGAACGCAGATTAAAGCCGCTCTGCAATGGTGAACTTAATCTGTGTTCATCTGTGTTCATCTGTGTTCATCTGTGGCTAAAAGCCTTTGTCGTTTTTAAAGACCACCTCACTCCGGCTGTATCCCCGCGTCGCGCATCGCCGCGCCCCAGATATTAAATTGATTTTTCACCCACGCATCAAGCGCTTCGGGCGTCGAGCCTTCACCGGCGAATGCCTGCTGATCGAGTAGATTGCGCACCTCAGGGCGCTTGAGTGCGGCATTCAATTCGCGGCTTAACACCTCCACCACCGCCTTGGGCGTGCGCGCGGGCGCGAACATGCCGGCCCACGGCGTGATTGAAAATTTCGGCAAGCCTGATTCCGCCACGGTCGGCACGTTCGGCAGTAGCGGGCTGCGCTTATTCAACGCCAACGCCAGCGGGCGCAGACGCCCATCACGCAAATGCGCGGCCACGGTTGCGTAGGAACTCACCATCACATGCGCCTGCCCCGAAATCAGATCCACTATAGCCGGCGGCTCGCTCTTGTACGGCACGTGCAGCATTTTCACGCCCGCGAGGGAATTCATCATCGCCATCATCACGATGCTGCTGGTGTTGCCGGTGGCGTAGTTAAGTTTGCCGGGGTTCGCGCGCGCGTGATCGAACAACTCGCGCAACGACTTGGCGGGCACGGCGGGATTGACGGCGAGCAAAAACGTGTAATACCCCACCATCGAGATCGGCGCAAAATCCCTGAGCGCGTCATACGGCGGCTTTTTGCGCAAGTGCGGCACGGCGGAGAGCGGGCTGTTGGTCGCCAGCAGCAGCGTGTAACCGTCGGCCGGCGCCTTGGCCACCATGTCCCCTGCCAGCGCGCCGTCGGCGCCGGGCCGGTTGTCGATGACAAACGTTTGCCCCAGCGATTGCTGCAACGGCTGCGCGAGGATGCGCATCACCACATCGGTGCTCGAACCAGCCGCGAACGGCACAATGACGCGCACCGGCTTGGTGGGGTATTGCGCGTGGGACGCGCCTGAAAAAACAAAAATCAGCAGGGCCACAACCGCAGTGATGAAACGTTTCATGTGTGTATGCAATCCAGACTATGGTGAGCCGCTATTGTAGTGGTTTCTGCTGGCGAAACAGCGCCTCGAACTCCGCCGGTGGCAAAGGCTTGCCATAAAAATAGCCCTGCGCAATATCGCAGCCCAGACGCTTCAGAAAATCCACCTGCGCCTGGGTTTCGACGCCTTCCGCCACCACCTTCTTCTTCAGCGATTTCGCCATCGCAATAATCGCCGTGGCAATGGCGCCACCTTCGCCGTTGTCCTTGATCGGGCGTATGAACGACATATCGATTTTGAGCGTATCGAATGGCAAGATTTCAAGATAACTCATCGACGAATAGCCGGTGCCGAAATCGTCCAGTGCAACACTCGCGCCCTGTTGCCTGAACTCCCTGAGCACACGTGCGACCTCATCAAAATTGTCCACCATCAGGCTTTCGGTGACTTCCAGCTCCAGTTCCCCCGGCTGAAGGTTATGTTCCAGCAAATTCTTGCGCACATCCTCCAGCACATCGCCGGAGCGGAATTGGCGGCTCGACACATTGATCGCAATCTGCTTGAGACGAATATCGCGGCTGCGCCAATCGCTGAACTGCCGGCAGCCTTCCGCGAGCGCAAACCGTCCCATCTCAACGATCAGGCCGGTGTCCTCGGCTATTTCAATGAATGTGCCCGGATTCACGATACCGCGCTGCGGATGCTGCCAGCGGATCAGCGCCTCAGCGCCGATAATGCGCCCCGACTGAAAATCCACTTTAGGCTGATAATAGAGAACGAACTGGTGCTGCTCAACCGCGTGGTGCAACTCGCGCTCTAATGCGGTGCGCTGCATCGCCTGCTGATTCATGCTTTCCGTGAAATAGACAAAGGTCTCCTGCCCGCTCGCCTTGGCGCAGGCCGTATCGGCGTTGCGCAGCAATTCGGCGGCGTTCTTCCCGTCGTTGGGATACAGCGCTATTCCCACGCTGGCAGTCACGAATGACTCCACCTCATTAATCATAAAGGGCTGACCCAGCGCCGAAATGACGTGTTGCGCAACCACGTTAGCCTGCTTCTGACCGAGTTCCCCGCTTAACATAATGACAAACTCACTCCCACCGAAGCGGCACAGTGTGTCACCCTCGCGGATATGCTTGCGCAGGCGCACAGCGGCTTCCAATATCAGGGTATCTCCCGCCGCGTGCCCCATCGTATCGTTCACGTTCTTGAATCGATCCAACGCAATAAACAGCAACACCAGTTGCCGGTTTTCGCGCTGCGCGCGGGCTATTTCCTGAGCAAGGCGCTCCATGAATAAGTAGCGATTGGGCAAATCCGTCAACGCATCGTAACGCGCCTGATAGAAGAGCTTTGCTTCCCGCGCGCTGCTGTACAACACGACACCTACACGATCCGCGAAGCCGCGCACGTGTGCGACGTCTTCGTCTTCCAGCGACACGTCTTCATGCCACCCCAGTAACAGCGCGCCGCACAGACGGTCTTTCCACGTCACCGGCAGCACGAATAGCTGACGGGCATCCGCAATGGTCAGTCCGAACATCTGGCGCAGAGAATCCGCAGTCTCGGCACTGCTCCATTGACCGGCAGGTTGCACCAACAGAAATTTCCGCGCCTTATCTCCGATAACGTATTCCACCACCTTCTGGCGGCCATTCGCAATGGACGAAAAATGCATTTCGCCTTCTCGATCCGAATCGTGCTTCAGGACAAAGATGGCTGCAAAATTGGCTTTGACCATCTCCGGCAGCCGTGACAGCACTTCGTCGATGACGTGTGTCACATTCAGATCAGACAAAATCGAGCGGTCGATTCGCGACAGCGTGGACAGCACGTTAAACTGGCGGTCGAGCCGGGTGGTCATGTAGTTGAAGGTGTCGGCCAGGTCGCCGAATTCGTCTCCGTGCTTCACGTCGACTGGCGTGGAAAAATCCCGCTTCGCAACGCGCCGCGTGGCGGCCATCAGACTTTCCAGTGGAATCAGCGTGCGGCGTATCTGCGACACACTGAGCAGCATCACCACCAGCGACGAGAAAATCACGCTACCCCAGAAAATGATACTAAAGACCGACACTGGTTCCAGCGCCACTGATTCGGGACGGGTTGCAACCACCGTCCAGTACTGCTTGCCAAACTTGGACGCAACAAACACCTCGCGTATCGCCGCCAGATAGGTCGCATTGCCCGCCTCCAGCGTCGTTAGCGCGCCGCGCCCGCCTTTTGTAGCGGCAGCCCAGTTCGGCTGCCTTCATCATGCCAGACTGGACATCCGGATTCGAACAATGAAGCGGCTCCCACCTCGCATCCAGCACGCAGACATCGGTCATGTAGGGCATCTCCTCCTTACTCGTCCAGAGGTAAGCGGGATTCACCTCGACGGCAATCCAACCTTTGTCGGCTTGCGCGGCATCGATTAAGCGCAGCAACACCAATCCGCGAGAGTCCTTACCAACCGAATGCCCCTGAAGCAGCGTCTCACCACTACGCATGAACTCGTACTCCGCCGGACCCAGCTTTCCAAACTCAAAATCGCTGCCGAACACGACTTTTCGCTCGCCGGCGACTGAAAGGTGCAGCAACGACCGGATAACGGGCATGGAAAGACGCTGCAATTGATCGGCCGGCAGCTCACGCGACAACCCGGCAGTGACATTACCGAGCGTGCGTTCGGCCAGCAGCAACCGCTCGTAGGCGGTGGTGCCGTAGGAAGAGGCGTATACCGTGAGCTCCCGATGCGTCTGCTCGATCAGCAGCCGGGTAACCTGGTAATGGGAAAACAGGGATAAAAACGCGACGGGGATAAGCGCCGTCAGGACAAACAGTGCGAAGACCCGCCGTGCAACCTTACTCTGAAGGAACGAGCCCTTGATTCTCATTCAGGCAAGTCAGTAATCGGCCACCGGACCCACGAAACGTCCGTTGTTGGCGCGCACGATGTCATCCCTGCTGGCTTGGGCGGTGAGCGGCGCGACGCTCTTGCCGTCCTTGCCGTTGCTCCATAGATCGTAATCGGTGTTGATAGGCACGAGGTTTTGGTCCTTGCGCGCGCTGCCTTTGCCCTTGGCGTTATCAAGCCGGGTGTACTGGTAAGGGCCTTTCCATGGGTCAAGCATGCCGTCCATCTTGACGTCCGCCAGCGTATCGGGAAGTTGCCGGCTGTCGATTTCATAAAGTCCGATCACGGTCTGAATCTGCGTGATGTCCTGAACCGCCTGACCGACCTTCACTTTCTCGGTGTGATCTGCATACATCGGGATGGCAACGGCAGCCAACACACCAACAATGCCTAAGGCTATCAGCAATTCCGTCAGTGTCAAACCGCGGAGGCCGACGCGCACGTGCTGATAGGCCCCGGATTTTGAGTCGCCGCCAGCATGTGGTACCGGGTTAACAGCGGTCGCGTGGTTGCCCGTCGAATCGCCGCGATTCGAGCTTTCGTCGGTGTTGGATGAAATTAAAAATATCATTTTCCAGCCTCGCAATGCGGAGGTAATGCATACGCCATAGATGTCAGTATAGCTGATTGTCGAGATGTTTTGCTTCGCGCTCCACCCACGCTTTGAGTTTTTGCGCGTCTTCGACGCACGTGACATCGGCGGCAAACCAGCGTACCTCGCAGCCAGTGCTTTGCTTGAGTGATGCCGCCGCGCGCTGCAATTTATCCGCGTTGCGTGAACAGATCAGAACCTCGGCGCCCTCTTCGAGCAACGCTTTCGCGCTTTCAAAGCCTATGCCTTCACTCGCGCCAACCACCAGCGCGCTTTCTCCAGTAATACCTAAGTTCATGTTTTTATTATGTTTTTTAGTTTGCGTTTGCGCCAGTCAGT
>JAYVQD010000156.1:0-2321 GCA_043777275.1 Nitrosomonadales bacterium | reverse complement strand
TCTACCACAACCCCTTCAACCGCCCGCCATCCAGATTAAGCGACACGCCGGTGATGTAGCTTGAACGCTCGGAGCACAAAAACACGATAGCGTTGGCGAGTTCTTCGGGTTTGCCGAAGCGGTTCAACGAGTTTTTGCGGGCGGCGAGGCGGCGTGCTTCTTCTTCGGTTTTGACTTGCAAGTCCGCCTTGAGGCCTTCGGCATTGCGCTCCCACAAATTCGTCGCAACCCAGCCGGGGCATACAGCGTTGACCAGCACGTTGTCTTCGCCGAATTCGGTGGACAGTGATTTGGTGATGTTGAGCAAGCCGCTGTTAGTGATGCCGCTGCCGAACATGTACGGATCAGGCTCTTTGCCCGCGCCGCCGATGATGTTGATGATGCGGCCCCATTTTTGCGCTTTCATGATCGGATACACCAGCCGTATCGCGCGCAGAAAACCGAATATCTTGGTCTCGAATTGTTCTTTTAATCCGGCGTCGGTCATGGCCGCAAAGCGGCCTGAGTACATCTGGCCTGCGTTGTTGATGAGGATGTCTATCGTGCCGAATTTCAGTTTCGCGGCATCCACCAGCTTGGCGATGTCGGCCTCTTGGGTCATGTCGGCGACCATCGCATGCACTTCGCCGCCGGTTTGTTGGGCGAGTTCGGCGCGTGCTTTTTCGATAGTCTCGGGGTTGCGACCGCAGATCATCACGCGCGCGCCTTCTTCGAGAAATTGCCGCGCGGTTTCGCGCCCGATGCCGCGGCTTGCGCCGGTGACAATAGCTGCTTTGCCTTTGATGCCTAAATCCATTTTGTGCTTCCTCAGTTAACTCGGTTAATCAACCTTTACGCTCGAACTACGAACAATCTCGCCCCAGTTGCGGGTTTCACGCACCATGTACTCGGTGAATTCCTGCGTGGACATGCGCCCCGGAATCGCCGCGTTGGTGTCGAGAATGCTTTTCACTTTGGGCTGCTCCATCGCCCGTGTGACCTCGGCTTGCAGCCGATCAACAATTGCGCGCGGCGTTCCCGCCGGCAGCCACAAGCCCGACACCAGGCCGAGATCAAACTCGCCCAGCGTTTCAGCGATGGTGGGCACATCGGGTATCTGCACGGCGCGCTTGGCAAACGATTGCGCAATCATCACCAGCCTGCCGGTTTTGGCATGCGGCAACGCGGCGGGCACGGTGGAGAACGACATGAACGTTTCGCCGTTCATCACCGACGACGCCGCCGGTATGCTGCCTTTGAACGGCACATGTTGCAGATCAACGCCGCCGAGTTTTTGCATGCGCACCGCCGCCAGATGCGTAACTGAACCGGCGCCCGACGACGCGTAATTCAACTGACCGGGCCGCGATTTCGCCAGTGCAATCAACTGCTTCAAGGTGCGCACCTGCGGCGCGGGGTTCGCCACCAGCACCATCGGCGAGCCGGCCACCATCATCACCGGTTGAAAGTCTTTCAGCGGATCGTACGAGAGCTTTGCGCCATACAACGAGGCGGAAATACACTGGCTGGCAATGTCGTGCATCAGCAGCGTGTAGCCGTCTGCCGGTGCTTTGGCGACGATCGCCGCGCCCAGCGATCCACCCGCGCCGGGCCGGTTATCGATCACCATTTGCTGGCCGAAAACCTCGGACAAATGAATGTTCACCGCGCGCATGATGACATCGGTAATGCCGCCCGCCGGCCACGGCACCACGATGCGCACACTGCGATTGGGATAGGCCTGCGCGTGCGCCTGTCCGCTATGCAACAACAGGGCGGATACCGTAACCGCCAGCAGTGACATTATTTTTTTCACAGCGCCCTCCTCCAGGAAAAACCTGAACGAATTGTAACGCACGTTTCGTGCACGTTTCCCGCGCGCTATCGCAATGCGCGCGTTTGCGACACAATCCCGTCCACCTAAAAAGACCAGACGGAGCATGCACAATGACGCAGATGAAAATCGGATTTATCGGCCTCGGCCAAATGGGCCGCGGCATGGCGTCACGGTTAATGGATAGCGGGTATCCCCTGGTGGTGTGGAACCGCACGCGCGCGGCGACAGATGCCTTTGCCGCGCGGGGCGCCGTGGTCGCGCGCTCGCCCGACGAAACGCTGGCAGCGGAGGTGGTCATCACCATGCTCGCCGATGATGCGTCCGTCGAAGCGGTGTGGATCACCAGCGGCCTGCTGCAAAAGCTGCCCGCGACGGCAATCCATTTGAACATGGCGTCGGTTAGCCTGCGCCTGGGGCAGCGGCTTGATGCGCTGCATCGCGGGCACGGCACGCAATACGTGTCTGCGCCGGTGTTCGGCCGCCCGGAGTTTGCCGCGCGCGGCGA
>JAYVQD010000155.1:0-9001 GCA_043777275.1 Nitrosomonadales bacterium | reverse complement strand
CTTGCAGATTCACCATGTGATGGTGAATCTGCAAGGATAATGAAGATGGCAGTGACGCCAGACACGCGCCGTCGCGGGGCTGTTATTCTTGGCGGCGCCAAGCCGAGAATCCACCCCGTCCCTCCCGTTCCATGAGATAGCCAAAATGATACACACCCAAAACGACATCCACTATCACGCGGAGACCCAGCCATGAAAACCATCGACATCCATGCCCATATCGTCCCGGATTCATTCTGGCGGGCGAAGGACGCCCAAAAAGACTGGCACGGCTTCAAGCACGAGGCAGGCGATGGCTTGGGCGCGGTGGTCGCGTGCGGCATGCGCACCACGTTCACCACCCCCAAGGTGCGCTACACGCTGGAGGAGCGCCTCGCGGACATGGACGAGCAGAAGGTGGACGTGCAGGTGCTCTCCATCCACACCCCTTTCGTCGGCTATCACCTGCCGCCGGAGCAGGGCCTGGCGCTGTCGCGCGAATTCAACGACGAAATCAGCGCGACCGTGCGCCGAAGTGGCGGGCGGCTCGAAGGGCTTGCCACGCTACCGGTGCAGGATGTAAAACTCGCCATCGACGAACTCGAACGCGCGGTCACCAAGCTCGGCTTGAAAGGCGTATCACTCGACACCCATGTCAACGACGAGCAGTGGGACGAGCCTAAATTCCTGCCGTTTTTCAAAGCGGCCGAGCAGATGGGCGCGCTACTGTTCTACCACCCGCAGCCGCAGAATAACTTTTTGGCCCAGCGCACTAAACACCATGGGCTCAACAACAGTCTGGGTGTGATCCTCGACGACGCCATCGTTACCGCAGTGCTGATCTGCAGCGGCGTGCTGGAAAAATGCCCTGACTTGAAAGTCTGCATCGCGCACGGCGGCGGGCCCGCCTGCTTCGCCATGGGGCGGCTGGATCGCAACTGGCACGACCGTCCGGGATCGCGCGGCACCTCGCAGCCGCCTAGCGCATACCAGAAAAAACTCTACTACGACACCGTCACCGGCGACGAAACCGCGCTGCGCTTCCTGATCGATCAGGTCGGCGCCGACCGCGTGGTGATGGGCAGCGACTGGCCGTTCGTGCCGTGGCATCCGTCGCCGGTGACGTGGATCGAAAACCGCGCGTCGCTGACGGCGGCGGAGAAGGAAAAGATACTGTGGAAAAATTTGGCGGCGTTGCTGGATATTCGTTGAGGGGGCGGCGGGCGGTGGCGGAATCGATGTTTGCGCGAGCCCGCACAGCCGGTCAGCGCACGCCCGCCAGCAGGCTCTCGTAAGGGATACGCAACCCATCGTGCAAGCGCTTCACCATGCGCAAACTCAGCGGGCGCTTGCGGCTGAGCACCTCGGAGACGCGCCCGCTTGCGCCGATGAAGGGTTGCAAATCAGCCTTGGACAAGCCCTGCTGTTCCATGCGGAATTTAATCGCCTCGACAGGGTCGGGCGGGCTGATGGGATAGTGTTTGTCCTCAAATGCCTCGATCAGTGTCGCCAGAACTTCCATTTCTTCTGCCTCCGGCGTGCCGGCTGCCGCCTGAAAGATCACGTCCAGCCGCTTGAATGCGGCGCGCAAATCTTTTTCATTCCGAATCGGCTTAATAGTCATTAACGCTCTCCACATTGATGCGGTCATACTCGGCGTGCGTGCCGACAAACTTCACCCACGCAATGCCGGCGCGGTACTGCATCTCAACCACCACGCGGTATTTGTTGCCGCCAATGTTAAACACGACGCGATTACGCCCCACGATACTTGCCGTCGCATAACGCGACTTGACCACATGGGGCGATGTCCATTTGCCGCGCAACGCTTCCTCGTGCCAGCTTTCCAGCGGCGCTCTGGCATCGCCACAACCTGGGCGTTCCCAAAATGCCTTCAAGGATCGTTTGGCGATAACTCTCATTCGCGGGCACTATACTCCCAAAATGGGAGAAAATCCACGCATCACTGAAGGCGGAGGAGAAGGAGAAGATACTTTGGAAGAATTTGGCGGAGCTGCTGGATATTCGTTGAGGGGGACGGCGGGCAGTAGACAAGGCGCGCCCCGTCGCCTTGCCGATCTGTCGCGGTGGTTGTCGGGCTTCCTGCGTCAGCCCAACTTCCTCGCAGCGTATGTCGTTCGTTCACGTAGGTTGGGCTGGTAAACCCAACACTTTTGGCGGATCACACGCTAACGTTGGGGGCGCTAAAAAAATGACCATGCCATAACTTATACTCACTCCGCCTTAATCCCCGCCGCCTTGCTCACGGTTTTCCACCGTTCCACTTCGCTCTTGATAATATTGCCAAATTCCGACGGCGAATTGCCCACCGCTTCGGAGCCTTCGTGCAGCAGCAGCGTTTTCATCTCCGCCGTCTGCATCACGCGCGCGGCTTCACTGTGCCAGCGCGCGACGATGGCGGGCGAGGTTTTCGCTGGCGCGAGCAAACCTATCCACGAGGCGTAGTCGTAGCCCGGCACGCCGGCTTCGGCGATGGTGGGCACTTCCGGCGCGGCGGCGGCGCGGCGGGCGCTGGATATCGCCAGCGCGCGCAGTCTGCCGGTTTTAACTTGCGGCAGCGCGGTGGAGATGGTGGCGAAGCACAGTTGCACTTCGCCGCTGATGAGTGCCGTCACCGATGGCGCGCCGCCTTTGTAGGGGATGTGCGCGATGCTGATGCCGGTCATGTGCTTCAAGAGCTCCATCGACATATGCGTGCCGGTGGCCATGCCGCTGGAGCTGTAGTTCAATTTGCCCGGTTGCGCTTTGGCATGCGCCAATAACTCTTTGACGGATTTCACCGGCAGCGCGGGATGCACCACCAAAATGTTCGGCAGCGACGACAACAACGATATCGGCGCGAAGTCGTTCACCGGATCGAACGGCAGTTTTTTGTAAAGGCTGGGGCTCATGGTGAACGACGCCGCCACGGCCAGCAGTGTGTGTCCGTCGGGTGGCGCTTTCGCCACAATGTCGGTGCCGATCGTGCTGCCCGCGCCGGGGCGGTTATCGACCACGACGAAACCTTTCATTGCCTCGGCCACGCGCTGCGCGAGCGGGCGCGCCACCAGATCGGTGGAGCCGCCTGCGCTTTGCGGCACGACGAGGCGAATGGGGCGTGAGGGATAGTTCTGCGCCGATGCGTATACCACTGACAACAGCAGCATTCCACCCATCACGTAGGGTGCGCAGTGCGCACCGTTCACCTTCGTAACCACGTGCGCGGTTCGCACCCTACGCATAGCGATGGAGTTTAAGTATTTGTTTTTAAACAACATTTAATTTCTCTTCATAAATCGGCATTTGCCGCGGCCGATAGAATTTCACCGCGTTATCAAAGAAAACTTTCTTCACCAACGCCGCATCAATATTGTCACGCAGCAAGTCAATATCACTCGGCAAAAATGGACGTCGCGCGCGTTGCGACGGCAAGTCAGTGCCGAACATCAGGCACTCGGGATTCGCCGCGATCAACGCGCGTATGCCTTTCACCGGATCGAGCGTCATGCGGCCAAAGCCGGTGGCCTTGACCCTCATGCCTTTTGCCGCGAGCTTCACCAGCGTGGGCAAACCTTCGTCGGACATACCGAGATGCGCGATGCTCACCGCAGGCAGCGACGATAAGGTATCCACCATAGTCGCGAGATCGCGCGCATCGGCGTACAGCTCCACGTGCCAGCGCCCACACGCGCTTGGCGACGTTTGACAGATCAGCCACATCCGCCGAACCGCCGCGCGCCATGTTGAAACGCACGCCGCGCACGCCTATCGCATCGAGCGCGAGAATTTCTGCGTCGGTGGCGGTGGGTGGAATCTGAATCACGCCGGTGAACGTGGGGCCGAGCACGCGCAGCGCCTCGTGCATGAAGCCGGTGTCGAAACCCTGAAACGAACCCGACACTACGTTGCCGCCGGTGATGCCCAGACCCATGGTGCGTTCCTGATAATCCGGCGCGGGAAATGAGGGCGGAAAAAAACCCTGATTCTCCTGCACCGGGTAACGCATGTCGATGATGTGAAAATGGGTGTCGAACACCGGCTGCTTCCTATACGAAAAAGGCGCTGAAAGGGCGCACATTGTAAGACGAATCGATTGATAGCGCTTATAATCCCGCCCTCTCCAAAGGCTCAAAACATGCTGATAAAATTCACCCTCAACGGCGATCCGGTTGAAGTCCATCTCAACACCGGCGACCGCCTGCTCGCGGATGTGCTGCGCGAAGACTTTCAGCTCACCGGCGCCAAACTTGGCTGCAACATCGGCGCGTGCGGCATCTGCACTGTCATCGTCAACGGCGAGCCGACACCTTCGTGCCTGCAACTCGCCGCGATGTGCGACGGCGCGGACATTCGCACGGTTGAAGGCCTGGCCACACCCGAAGGCTTGCATCCGGTGCAGCAGGCGTTCGTCAAACAAACGGCGCTGCAATGCGGCATCTGCATACCGGGGCATGTGATGCAGGGGTGTTCGCTGCTGGAGAAAAATCCAAACCCTTCTGCAGAAGAGATCAAGGCCAGCGTGGACAGCGTGTATTGCCGCTGCACGGGGTATCACCGGATTTTTGAGGCTTATAAAGAAGCTATTGCGGCGGGGCAACGCGCCGGGAGGAAATCATGAACGCCCCTGATCCCCGCGCCGCCGGTCTGCTGGTCGTCGGCAAAGACGTTCAACGCACCGACGCCATACCCAAAGTCACCGGCGCGGCACTGTACGTGGCCGACATTCAAATGCCCGGCATGCTGCACGGCGCGGTGCTGCGCAGTCCGCATCCGAATGCGCGCATTATTTCTATCGATCTTTCCGCCGCGCGTGCGATGCCCGGCGTGAAATCGGTGATTACCGGCGAAGATACTGCGCACAAAAAATGGGGGGCGTTCCGGCCTGATCTGTATCCACTTGCCATCGAACGCGTGCGTTATGTGGGCGATGAAGTGGCCGCTGTGGCCGCCATCACACCTGAAATCGCGCGTGCTGCGGTCGATAAAATCGTCGTCAAATACGAGGTGCTGCCCGCTGTGCTGTCGATGGACCAGGCGATGGCAGCCAACGCGCCGCTGGTGCATGATGACTGCGCGGGCAACATCGCGCATGAATTCAATTTCGAACGCGGCGAGGTCGATGCCGGTTTCAAGGCGAGTGACTGCATCGTCGAAGGCACGTGGGAGTCGCAGCGCCAGTGGCACGCCTCGCTGGAGACCATCGGCTGCGTAGCGAAATTTTCCGACGGGCGCTACACGCTGTGGTGCAACTCGCAAACGCCGTATCTCGCGCGCGGGCGCTACTCGGTGGCGCTGGGCATTCCCGAATCGCAAATGCGCGTGATTCAAACCGAAGTCGGCGGCGGTTTCGGTGGCAAATCCGGTGACGACAACTGCTCGGTGATCTGCGCCATGCTGGCGCGCAAAACCGGCAAGCCGGTGAAGCTGATCCACACCCGCGAGGAAGAATTTCTCGCCAGCCACCCGCGCATGCCCATGCGCTACTGGGTCAAGCTCGGGTTCAGCAAGGCGGGCAAGGTGCTGGCCAAAGAAATCAAAATGTGGGCCGACAACGGCGCTTACACCGGCAAGTCGCAGGCGATTCTGGGTGCGGCCACGGTGCGCCACGATGCGCTGTACAAATATCCGAACGCGCGCGCGCATTCGCGGCTGGTGTATACCAACCTCGTGCCCACCGGCGCGTTTCGCGGTTTCGGCAATCCGTCCGCCGACTGGGCGGTGGAGCAGGCATGGGACCTCGCCGCTGAAAAATTGGGCATCGATGTCGCGGACTTGCTGCACATGAATGCGGTGGTGCCGGGCGATGTATCGCCGCACAATCACAAGATCACCAGTTGCGAGTTGAAGCAGTGCATCGACAAAGCGGTGGAACTCATCGACTGGAAAGCCAAGCACAAAAATAAGCGCCCGAATCATGGCCTCGGTATGGGTTGCAGTCTGCACGTCAATGGCCGCCGTAGTTTCGGCGATTGGGACGGCAGCTCGGCCATCGTGCGCATCAATGACGATGGCCGCGCCACCATCATCAGCGGCGAAGGCGAAATCGGTCAGGGCACGTTGACGGTGCTGCGCCAGATTGCCGCCGAAGAACTTGGCCTGCCGTATGAGGACGTGGACATCACGCGCCCCGACACCGATGTGCATCCCTACGCGCTGGGCGCGCTGGCGAGCCGCATTACGTATGTCGCGGGCAACGCGGTGAAGCGCGCCGCCGGCGAGGCATCTAAACAATTGATGGCCGCTGCCGCCGAGCAATTCAAGCTGCCGGCGGAAGACCTCACCATCATCAACGGCCAGATCGGCCCCAAGGCCGGGCCGGAATCCGCCTACAAATCCGTCGCTGTCATTGTGCGCGCCAATATTTACAAACCCGGCGGGCAGCCGATCATCGGCGTCGGCAATTTTGACAACCCGTCGGATTTCCCGGATCACAGCCGCTTCGGTAATGAATCCGGCTCGTATAACTTTGCCGCGCAGTGCGTGGAAGTGGATGTCGATCGCGGCACCGGCATGGTCACGCTCGAAGAAATTTCTGCGGTGGTTGATTGCGGCACCGTGATCCACCCGGCGGCCGCGCAAGGCCAGGTGCATGGCGGCATGGTGCAGGGCATCGGTTTTGCGATGACCGAATATTTTGATCTGTGGAACGGCCAACCCACCGATCCACAACTGAAGGACTACCCATTGCCGGGCGCGGCGAATTTGCCGAAGATGCATGTCGCGTTCGCGGATTCGTATGAGCCTTCGGGGCCGTTTGGCGCGAAAGGGCTGGGCGAGATTGGTCTGGATGCGATACCGGCAGCGATTGCCAACGCGATTGCTGATGCGGTGGGCGTGCGTATCTACAACCTGCCGATCACCTCGGAGAAAATTCACCGCGCGCTGCATCCTGCGCTGTACGCGAACGAAGTCGCCGCGCCTGCGGTTGAACCCAAAGGCGGCATGTGGTCGCGGCTGTCGGTTGGCAAGCCGTCAGGCCCGCGCCCGTTCGATGCGGAATTCGTGGTGGCGAAATCGGTGGATGAAGCGGTGGCAATGATGGCTGCGGGCGACTCTGCGCTAGTGTCAGGCGGCATGTCACACGCGCTGCGCCGCGAGCGCACGGGTTACCCGCAGGCCAAGCGGCTGGTGTCGCTGGCGCGCGTGCCCGAACTGCTGGAGATGGGCATCAACGCGCAAGGTGTTTTGTCGATAGGCTCGGCGGTCAATCAACAGCGCATTTTCGACGACGCCAAAGTGAAGCACGGCTGGCAGGCGATACACGACGCACTCGAAGCCGTAGGCCACACCCGCCTGCGCCGCATGATTACCGTCGGCGGCAGCATCGGCCCGTTGATCGCAGGCTTTGATCTGCCGATTGCGTTGCTGGCACTGAACGCGCGTGTCACGGTTGCGGGCGTGCAAGGACGGCGCACCATGGCGCTCACCGAAGCCTTTGAAAAGCGTTTCGCCAAGGATGAAATGGTGGTGAGCGTCGAAGCCGATGCCCTGCCCGCGCGCAGCGGCTCGGCGTTCCACAAATACATGCTGCGTGGTGAACTGGAAATCCCCACGGTCAACGTCGCCGCCAAGGTAACGCTCGACAGCACGGATCACTGCGCCGCCGCGCGCGTGGTGGTGGGTTGCATGGGCTGGAAACCGATTGCGCTTGATCTCGCGCAACTTTCCGGCAAACCGCTGACCGAGCAAGCCCTACGCGATGCGGTACAAACCGTGCGTACACTTGCACAACCCATGTCAGACGTGCGCGGCTCGGCGGCGTACAAGCGCGAAATGGCGGTGGAGTGGGCCGCGCGTATGTTGGTGAAGGCCTGGCAGCGTGCGAAATAAATTTGGACATGATGCATGCCAAGCTCCCCCACCGTCATTCCCGCGCAGGCGGGAACCCATAACACAGTGCCACTTGAGACAGCTTATGGATTCCCGCCTGCGCGGGAATGACAGTATTTAATTTTGCGCCAATCACAACCATGACAACCCAACCCCGCTGCCTCGACATCCACGCCCACCACGTAGGCCAGACCGTGGTTGACCGGGTCACTGCCGAAGGCGAAAAGCATGGCATCCGCGTGGTCAAAGGCGACGACGGCGCCACGCGCCTTGAAGTCGGCGGGCGCCTGACCGGCATGCCGCTGATCCCCACGCTGATGGACGAAACGGCGCGGCTGAAATGGATGGACGAAGCGGGCATCGATGTGCAACTCGTTTCCGGCTGGATGGACCTCGCGGCCTATCACCTCGCACCGGAATCGGCGCAATGGTTTACGCGGCTGCAAAATGAATCGCTGGCGGAGTTGGTCGCCAAGCGCCCGGATCGCTACGCGGCTGCTGCGATGGTGCCGCTGCAATCCGGCGAACTCGCCGCAGCGGAATTGCGTTACGCGGTCAAAACGCTCGGCCACCGCGCGGTACAAATCGGCGCGCGCGTCGAAGAAGAAGGGCTCGATGCGCCGGCCTTCGATCCGTTCTGGAAGGCGTGTGAAGAACTAAACGTGCCGGTGATTATTCACCCGGCTGACCTCACTGTGCCGCCGCGCATCCGGCGTTTGTTTTTGCAGATACTCGTGGGCAATCCCGCTGAAACGACTTACGCCGCTGCCGCGTTGCTGCTCGGTGGCGTGTTCGACCGCTTTCCGAAACTGCGCGTGCTGCTGGTGCATGGCGGCGGCTGCGTGCCGTATCAATTTGGCCGCATCGACCGTGGCCGTGTTACCGCACCGCCGTTCGCCAAGGGTGCGGCGAAATTGCCGCTGGAAAAATATTCCGCCAATCTGTACTACGACACGATATTGCACGACGACGCGGCGTTGCGGTATTTAATTGAGCGCGTGGGTGCTGACAAAGTGGCGCTGGGCAGCGATTATCCGTTTCCGCTGCGCGATCCGGATCCGGTCAAAACCGTCGGCGCATTGGATGACACAACTCGTTCTGCTATTTGCTGGAACACTGGCGCGCAACTACTGGGCTTGTAACCATGAACCACAAACACTCGAACACGCCGTCGTTCCCGCGCAGGCGGGAA
>JAYVQD010000154.1:0-9022 GCA_043777275.1 Nitrosomonadales bacterium | reverse complement strand
GCCCACTCGCTGAGTTGCGCGGCACTGGCGATATGCACGATCAGCGGATGGTCGTGCGGGCGGCCCTTGGCGGCGAAAACTTTTTTGATCGCGGTTTCATTGGATGCGTCCGCGCCGAGGCCGTAGACGGTTTCGGTGGGGAAAGCGACGAGCTTGCCTGCGCGCAGGGTGGCTGCGGCTGCGATGATGTCTACTGCGGTGGCCTCATGCCCCATGGGAAAATAGTCATAAAAAAATGGTTACGGTATTGGGGCGTGACCTGTTGCCGAGGTCGATGACGTCCCCTCACCCTAACCCTCTCCCCGCAAGCGGGGCGAGGGGATTTTAGTTAGGCGGCTTGAATTGCTTGGAGAGCTTCAACCCCTGCGCCTGATAATTCGAGCCGATGTTCACGCCGTAAAGCCGTTCCGGTTTGCCCAGCAGGCGTTCGTAGATCAAACGCCCCACGCCCTGACCATGCTCAATCAAAAACGGCACTTCGTGTGAACGCACTTCGAGTACCGCGCGCGCGCCGTTGACGTCGTTGTTGCCGTAGCCGAAACCGGGATCGAAAAAACCCGCGTAGTGAATGCGAAACTCGCCCACCGACGGATCGTACGGCACCATCGATGCAGCGAAACTCGGCGGTATACGAATGCGTTCGCGCGACATCAAAATATAAAAGTCATCAGGGTTAAGCACCAGGCTGCGATGCGCTTCGCTCTTTAACGGCTCCCAGAATTCCATCGGGTCGTAGTGGTTGATGCGGGCGAGATCAATCAGCGGCGCGTGTTGCTTGGCGCGGTAGCCTACGATGCCGCCGGTGGTTTCCGCTTCGAGATCAACGGAAATCCACAGGCCGTCGCTAATCATCGCCGCCATCGGCGCGTCGTTGCCGGTGTAGACCAGCGAATCGGGTGATTGCAGTTGGTCGAGCTTCTGGCCTGAGGGCGGCGTGCCGCGCACGAAGCGCATTTGATTCAACCGCGCGCCTTGCTGTGCCAGCACGCTGAAGGTGCGCGGCACGATTTCGATGTAGAGTTTGCCGTTGTAACCCTCAGGCACGCTTTCGAATTCGGTGCCGCCGTCGGCGATCAGGCGCGTAAAAATGTCGAGCCGGCCGGTGGAGCTTTTGGGATTGGATTTGCCGGAAATATCCGCCGGCAGCCGCAGGTGTTCCATCAACTCGGCGATGTAAACGCAGCCGCGCTCGAACACGGTCGGTTGCGTGAGATCGATTTTGTGCATCATCATGCGCTCGATCTTGCTGCTCACCGGCGTGTCTTTGCCCGGCAGAAAACTCGCGCGCACGCGCCATGCGGTTGCGCCCAGCCGCAGATCAAGGCTGGCGGGTTGAATTTGCGCGTCGTCCACCGGCGCGGCAGCGCTGATCTGCCCGCCGTTGACCAGCCGCACGATATCCTGATACGGCAGTATGCCGGCGGTGTCGGGCGGGTGGTCTTTCCCGGGCGCAGGGGACAGGTTGCCAGTGTCGAGCTTCATGATGGCTTTTTTACTTTCCCGTGCGTTCAGCGCATGGCGCACGCTGATGTGTATTTTAGCTGACTCAAAACTTCTCGCCGCGCAGGACGTCAACGTCGGACATATAGAGCACCAGCGCGTAATGCTCAAAATAAGTCTTATGCAGATGCGCGGCGATGCTTTCCGCCACCGCGGCTTCGCAGATCACTTCCATGCGGATATTGCCGGACGGGCTCCACGCGGCATCGCGTTCGCCGCCGGCGCTGCGGCCGCGCGCTTCGGTGACGGTGTAGCCGTGCGCGCCGAAGGCCATCACATCATCGCCGAGTTTTTTTTCGAGATCACTCTCGCAAACAATGGTCAGCAGCTTGCGCCGTGTGGTCATTTCAGGCCTCCGTTGATCCAGATCGCCGCCTGATAGTAAAGCGGTATGCCGGCGATAAGGTTAAAAGGAAAGGTGATGCCCAGCGATGCGCCCAGCGACAGCGCCGGGTTGGCGTCGGGTACCGCAATGCGCATCGCGGCAGGTGCGGCGATATACGAGGCGCTGGCCGCGAGCGTGGCCAGCAGGGTGAGGCCGCCGGTCGACAGCCCCAGCAGGCGTCCCGCGGCCAGCCCCAGTATCGCCGACAGCAGGGGCATCACGATCGCAAACACCAGCAGAAAGGGGCCAAAGCGCCGCAACGCCGCGCTTTGCCGCGCCGCCACCAATCCCATTTCCAACAGAAACAAGGCGAGCACGCCCTTGAAAAGATCAATGAACAGCGGGCCCAGCGGCACGATGCCTTCTGGTCCGATGACCCAGCCGACCACCAGGCCGCCGAGCAGCAGGAACACGCTTTTGCCCAACACCACTTCGCGCACCACCGGGACAAACGATGTGCCGCTGCCGAAGCCGCGCGCCAGCATCACGCCGATCAGAATGGCGGGCGCTTCCAGCAGCACCAGAAACACCGTGAGCAGTCCTTCGTACGTCACGTTTTGACGCACCAGAAACGCGCTCGCCACCGCGAAGGTGACCACGCTCACCGAGCCGTAGTGCGCCGCGATCGACGCGGCATCGGCGCGTTTCAGGCCGCCCGCGTAACGCAGTAGCGGATAGGCGGCGAGCGGTATCGCCACACCCAGCGTTAGCACCACCAAGGACGGCAAAATCACGCTCGCCAGCGGATGACGCGCCAGCTCCACGCCGCCTTTCAGGCCGATGGCCAGCAGCAGGTAAATCGAAATCGCTTCGTAGAACGCGGGCGGAAATTTCAAGTCGCTGCGCAGCAGGCCGCCAGCCACGCCCAGCAGAAAGAAAACGACTACCGGTTCCATGGCATGCAGGGCTGGCGCCCCGTTCTAACCATGGTCACCATGGTCATTGACCAGGAGCCTCATCACTTCATGGTATTTGGCGGAGGTTTTTGCAAGCACGTCGGGCGGCGGCATGGGCGCGGGCGGTTTTTTGTTCCACGGAGTGGTTTCCAGCCAGTCGCGGATGATTTGCTTGTCGAAGCTCGGCGGGCTGATGCCGGTGCGGTACTCGGCGGCGGGCCAGAAGCGCGACGAATCCGGCGTGAGGATTTCGTCGATCAGCACCAGATTGTTTTGCGCATCAACACCGAATTCAAACTTGGTGTCAGCGATAATCACCCCGCGCGTGGCGGCAAAATCTGCTGCTTCGGTGTAAAGGCGGATCGACACGTCGCGCACCTGTGCGGCGAGTTTCGCGCCGACAATTTTTTCGACATCGGCGTAGGTGATGTTTTCGTCGTGCTGGCCTGCGGGCGCTTTGCTTGAGGGCGTGAACAGCACTTGCGGCAGCTTTTGCGCCTGCTGCAAACCGTCGGGCAATTTTATGCCGCACACCGCACCGGTTTTTTTGTAGTCGCTCCAGCCGGAGCCGATGAGGTAGCCGCGCACCACGGCTTCGACCATCAGCGGTTTTAATTTCTTCACCACCATCGAGCGCCCGGCGACCTGCGCGCGATCGGCCTCTGACACCACCGACTCCGGCGCGATGCCGGTGAGGTGATTCGGGATCACATGTCCCAATTTCTTGAACCAGAAGTTCGACAACTCGGTGAGCACGCGGCCCTTGCCGGGAATCGGCGTCGGCAAAATCACATCAAACGCGGAAAGGCGGTCGGTCTGCACCACCAGCAGTTTGTCGTCGCCCACGGCATAAAGATCACGCACCTTGCCGCGATGCAGGAAGGGCAAGCTCGTGAGGTCGGACTGCAGTAGCGTGAGTTCAGGTGGGGTCATTGCGTAATGAGTGTCAGGCGAGTGTCAGGCGAGTGTCAGGCCGCAGCGCGCGCATGCGGGTTAATGTGAGGAAGGTGCGGACAAAGTGCTGCGCGCAGATCAAGCGCCTCGCCGAGCGCGGCGTCGGCGCTGGCGCCGAACACGGAGAAGTGGCCCATTTTGCGGCCGGGACGCGCTTCATGCTTGCCGTAAAGATGCAGCTTGGCGCGCGGGTTGGCAAACAGTTTATCCCATGCCGGCTCGCCGTTGCGCCAGGATTCACCCAGGAGGTTCACCATCACCACTGGCGTGAGCAGTTGCGTGTCGCCCAGCGGCAGCCCGCACAACACGCGCACCTGTTGCTCGAACTGCGAGGTGGCGCACGCATCAATGGTGTAGTGCCCGCTGTTGTGGGGACGCGGCGCAATTTCATTCACCAGCAGTTTGCCTTCCGGCGTGACAAAAAATTCCACCGCCAGCACGCCGCAGTAGTCAAGCCGTGTGGCGAGTGCCGCGGCGGCATGCTCGGCCTCGCGCGCCAGCGCCGGGCTAACGCGCGCGGGCACGATGCACACATCGAGTATCGAATGGCTGTGCTGGTTTTCAGCCACGGTAAAGCAGCGTGTGGCGCCATCCGCACCGCGCGCGGCCACCACCGACAGTTCGCACGTCAGCGCGACCAACTGTTCGAGCACGCAGGTCTCCGAGCCCATCGCCACAAACGCGGCGCGCGCTTGGGCGGCATTGGCCACGCGCGCCTGGCCCTTGCCGTCGTAACCGAAACGCGCGCGCTTCAAAATACCGGGGTAGAGCGCGCCATCGCAGCGCGCCAGATCGGCTTCGTTTTCGATCAAGGCAAACGCTGCGGTGCCAAAACCATTATCGCGGAGAAAACGCTTCTCGCGGCTGCGATCCTGCGCAATCGCCACGCTATCCCCGGCAGGGCGCACCGCGCAATGCGCAGCCAGCCAGCGCAGGCTGTCGGCGGGCACGTTTTCGAATTCGGTGGTGACGGCGGCGCAGGTGTCGGCCAGTTGTTGCAGGGCCTCTTTATCCTGATACGCGGCTTTCAGATGCACGTCGGCCACCGCGCCGGCGGGGCTTAACGGATCAGGGTCGAGCACGGTGACGCGATAACCCATGCTGTGCGCGGCGAGCGTGAACATGCGTCCAAGCTGTCCGCCGCCGAGCATGCCGAGCATGGTGTCGGGGAATATCATCCGGCGTTTCATCGCTTGATGGGCGGGAGTTTCATCGCGCGCACGGTGCGCGCCTGGGTGCGGCGAAATGTTTCCAGGCGCTTGGCCAGACTGGGCGTTTCGCGCGCCAGCATCGCCGCCGCGAACAACCCCGCGTTGGCAGCACCCGCTTCGCCCACGGCGAACGTAGCAACGGGCACACCCTTGGGCATTTGCACGATGGACAGCAGCGAATCCAGCCCGCGCAATTGCCGCGTGGGCACCGGCACGCCGAGCACCGGCACGATGGTTTTGGCGGCGAGCATGCCCGGCAGATGCGCCGAGCCGCCGGCGCCCGCGATGATGCATTTAAGGCCGCGCCCGGCCGCGGCTTCAGCGTATTGATACAGCAAGTCCGGTGTGCGGTGCGCGGACACCACGCGGGCTTCGCAGGAGACGCCCAGCGCTTCAAGCTGCGCTACCGCGTGCTGCATCACGCCCCAATCGCTTTGGCTACCCATGACCACGCCAACCAGCGGTTTGCGCATTGTTCCCACTCCGTATCTCGGCAAGGGCGTATTTTAGCCGATGCGCGCGACGCGCCCATCACATTTTGTGCGCCGTAAACTATCGGCTTGGTAACATGCGTCCGCGTGCTAAAATTTTTGTCTGATTCGCACCCCTCTGCCACCTCTGCCACCTCTGCCACCTCATCTATCTTTCAAAACAAGGATTTCCCTTTGACCGATCGCAATGACAGCCCGCGCCGCGGCAGTGAACTAAACGGCAAGGTCGCGCTGGTCACCGGCGGCGCGCGCAACATCGGCCGCGCCATTTGCCGCGAGCTGGCGGCGGGTGGCGCCAGCGTGATGGTCAACGCCAATACCTCGGTCGAAGCGGCGCAGGAAACCGTGGCCATGATCGAGGCGGCGGGCGGCAAAGCGGCTTATCACATCGGCGATATCACCCAACCCGAGGCGGTAAAAAAACTCGTCGCCGCGACCATCGAACAATTCGGTCGCATCGATATGCTGGTGAGTAACGCCGCCGTGCGCAAAGAAACACCGCTCGAAAACATTACGCTCGACGAATGGCACCACGTGTTGTCGGTGGTGCTCGACGGCGCGTTTTTGTGTTCGCAGGCGTGCGTGCCGCATTTGCAGCGCGCGGGCGGCGGCAGCATTGTCACCATCGGCGGCATGACCGGCCACAAAGGCGCGCGCAATCGTCCGCATGTGGTGGCGGCGAAATCCGGTTTGGTGGGGTTGGTGAAAGCGCTGGCGATGGATTTGGCGGCGGACAACATCACCGTGAACTGCGTGGTGCCGGGCACTATCGTCACCGAGCGCGGCATCCCCGGCGCGCCGGAGCGCCCGAAGGAGCGCAGCCACACGCCGCCCGCCGGACGCCACGGCGAGCCCGAAGAAATTGCCGCCATGGTGCGCATGTTGTGCGGGCCGGGCGCGCGTTATGTCACCGGGCAAGCCATCCATGTGAATGGCGGGGGATTCATGGCATGAGGTATCTCATCGTAAGTATTTGTTTTTATTCATTATTTTTTATAGCTCACGCGGGCGCACAGACTGCCTCAACGGCCTATCCCGCCAAGCCGGTGCGCATCCTGATCGGCTTTCCGGCGGGCGCGGGCTCCGATATTGTCACGCGGCTGGTCACGCCGGGGCTGACCAAGGCGCTCGGCCAGCCGTTCATCGTCGACAATCGCCCCGGCGCCACCGGCAACATCGCCGCCGAACTCGCGGCGCGCGCCCCGGCAGACGGCCACACGCTGCTCACCGTGACCGCCACGCTCGCCATCAACCAAAGCGTTTACAAAAAACCGCCGGTGGATCTGATCAAGGATTTCGACAGCGTGGCGCTGCTGGCGTCGGTGCCATTTGTGCTGGTGGTGCATCCGTCGTTGCCGGTACGGTCGGTGAAGGAATTCGTCGCATTCACCAAAGCGCGGCCGGGGCAGGTTTCATTCGCCTCCACCGGGCAGGGCGGCTCGCCGCATCTCACCGGCGAAATGCTGCGCCTGCATGCGGCGCTGGATCTGTTGCACGTGCCGTACAAAGGCACACCGCAGGCAACCACGGATTTGATTTCGGGGCAGGTCACTATGATGTTCGCCAATACCGCGTCGATACTGCCGATCGTCACCGCAGGCCGGCTGCGCGCGCTGGCGGTGACCAGCGTCAAGCGCAGCAGCGCCGCGCCGCACGTGCCCACCATGATCGAAGCGGGTTTCGCCGGTTTTGAGTCGGGCACCTGGTTCTCGCTCGTCGCTCCCGCCGGCACGCCCGCTGCGGCGATACAGCGCCTGAACGCCGAAGTAAATCGCGTCGTGCAGACGCAGGACGTGCGCGACAAATTCGCCGTGCAAGGCGCGGAGCCGCTGAGCGGCAACGTCGCCGAGACTGCGGCGTATGTGCGCAGTGAAATCGACAAATGGGCCAAGGTGGTCAAGGCCTCGGGAATGAAGGTGGAATGAATGAACACAACTGCGGATGTCACCCACACCCTCGCAAAATTTCTCGTCGCCTCGCGTTATGAAGACCTGCCGCGCGCGGTGGTGCACGAAGCCTCGCGCGCGCTACTGAACTGGCTGGGCTGCGCCATCGGCGCATCGCATCACGAGACGGTGGATAACGCGGTGGCGGCGTTGCAGCCGTTCTTCGGCCCCGCGCAGGCGCAGTTGCTGGGCCGCCGCGAGAAAGCCGATGCGCTGCGCGCCGCGCTGATTAACGGCATCAGTTCGCATGTGCTGGATTTTGACGACACCCATGCGCGCGCGGTGCATGTGAGCGCGCCGGTGTGGCCCGCGCTGCTGGCGTTTGCCCAGTGGCGGGGCGATCAGCACGTATCGGGGGCCGAATTGATCCACGCCTTCGTGCTGGGGGTTGAAACCGAGGTGCGCGTCGGCTTGTCGGTGTTCCCCGATCATTACGACAAGGGCTATCACATCACCGGCACGGCGGGTGTGTTTGGCGCGGCGGCGGCGATTGGAAAATTATTGAAATTAAACGAACAACAAATGGTGTGGGCGTTGGGCATCGCCGCCACGCAATCGGCGGGCCTGCGCGAGATGTTCGGCTCGATGTGCAAGAGTTTTCATCCGGGCAGTGCGGCGCATAACGGCTTTGCCGCCGCGTTGCTGGCGCAACAAAATTTCACCAGCGCCGACGCAGGCATCGAAGGCAAGCGCGGTTTTGCGCAGGTGATGTCGAGCCAATTTGATCCTGCGATCATTACCAACGGCTTGGGCAAAAGTTACGAGCTGTCGCAAAACATGTACAAGCCGTTCGCCTGCGGGCTGGTGGTGCATGCCGCGATTGACGGCTGCCTGCAACTGAAACGCGAACTCGGTTTGCGCGGTGATGAAATCAAACACATCGCGCTGCGCGTGTGCCCGATTGTGATGGAGCTGACCGCCAACAAAAAACCGCGCAACGGCCTCGAAGGCAAGTTCAGCATCTTTCACGCCTGCGCTGCGGCGATTGTGCGTGGCGCGGCGCTGGAGGCGCAGTTTGCCGATGAGGTGGTGAATGACCCTGCGGTGATCGCGGTGCGCGACAAGATCGAAGCCACCCCCGATGCGTCGATACGCAAACTCGAAGCGCACGTGCGCATCACCCTCGTCGATGGCCGTGTGCTGGACAAGCACGTCGTGCATGCGCTGGGCAGCACCGAACATCCGATGAGCGACGCTGATCTGGAAGTGAAGTTTCGCGGGTTGGTGGACGGCGTGATTCCTGATACGCAGGCAAAGCAGTTGACTGAACTGTGCTGGAAATTTCCGACGCTTGCCGATGCGGCGCAACTTCCTGTGGCGGCATCGACATAAGTATTTGTTTTTAAACAATATTTAGGAGGATATCATGGCGAAGCAATCCCCACCCGACATCTCCCCGGTGATGCAGGGGTTGGCAACCTACATCTCCCATGCCGTCAAAAAACCGCTGCCGAAAAATGTGGTCGAGCGCACCAAACACCATCTGCTCGACACCCTCGCGGCGATGGTATCCGGCTCGCGTCTGCCGCCGGGGCGCGCCGCGATTTCGTATATCAAAACCCTCGGCGGCACCCAACAATCGGTGGTGATCGGCAGCAAGTTTGTCACTACGGCGGAACACGCCGCACTCGCCAACGGC
>JAYVQD010000153.1:0-2335 GCA_043777275.1 Nitrosomonadales bacterium | reverse complement strand
GCTGTGTTGAAGATATTGTACGTTTGCCACCGATTTCCGTTTCCCCCCAAGCGTGGCGGCAAGATACGTCCATTTAACATGATCAAACATCTTGCCGCTGAGCACGAAGTGACAGTAGCTTCGCTCGCGCGTTCGCCCGAGGAGGCCCGCGAGGGCGCCGGGATAGCGCCTTTTTGTGCTCATTATGAAGTGGCGGAGGTCAACGGACTGATCCAATCTGCGCGCATGGTTGCGCGTCTGCCAACATTGACGCCGTCGTCAATGGGTTATTTTTACTCATCGGAGTTGAAGCGTCGAATTGCGGAACTGCTCGCTCGCGTACAATTTGACCTCATATTTGTGCATTGCTCTTCGGTTGCCCCATATGTGGCTTCCGTGCGGGGCATTCCCAAGATACTTGATTTTGGTGATATGGATTCACAGAAATGGCTTGAATACTCGCACTACAAGCCGTTTCCGCTGTCGCTAGGATACCGGCTGGAAGGTGTGAAACTGCAGCGGATGGAAAAGCGACTGGCCCGACAGTTTGATCTGTGCACGGCGACCACTCGCGCCGAGTGGGATACATTGAAAAATGTTGCGACGGGCGTTTCATCGGATTGGTTCCCGAATGGTGTGGATAGTGAATTCTTCAAGCCAACAAGAGTTCCCTATGAGCCAGAAACGATTAGTTTTGTCGGGCGAATGGATTACTACCCTAATCAGGAATGCATGTTTGAGTTTTGCGCCAAAACATTGCCCTTGCTGCGTGAGCGCCGGCCCAATATCAAGCTGTTGATTGTCGGTGCTGATCCTGCGCCTGCAGTGCGCAAGCTGGGAGAATTACCGGGCGTTACAGTGACCGGCTCAGTTCCCGATGTTCGCCCCTATTTGCACAAGTCAGCCTTGATGGTCGCTCCGCTCAATATCGCGCGGGGAACGCAAAATAAGATTTTGGAGGCGATGGCGGCCGGAGTGCCAACGGTAGTAAGCTGCACCGCCGCGGGTGGGGTGGATGCTGTTGCCGGCGAACATCTGTTAGTGGCAGATACGCCGGAGCAATACGCGCAAGCGATCTGGCGTATTTTGGATAACGATTCTGAGCGTCAGCGTCTTGCTAACGCGGGGCGGGAACGCATGCTGTCCCACCATGCTTGGGCAAGTTCAATGCGTCGGTTGGACGGTATCATTGAGCGGTGCCTCGCACAGCGTACATCGCGCGACGCCGCAACTATGGCGCAGGCGTCAGTCTAATTACGGGAAAAATAATGAAAGTCAGTATTTTTGGATTGGGTTATGTCGGGGCGGTATCGCTGGCGTGCCTGGCGCGAGATGGTCATGAGGTGATCGGTGTCGACGTTGACACTGACAAATTGAATTTGATTCGCGAAGGGCGTACGCCGGTGGTGGAAGAGGGCATGGTTGATTTGATGGCGAGCGCCGCAAAATGCGGACGGGTGTCGGTTACCAGCGATGTTGGCGCTGCAATCAACGGCAGCGATTTGTCGTTCATTTGTGTGGGCACGCCCTCAGCCGCAAATGGCAGTCAGGATCAAGGCGCTATTGTCCGGGTTACGCGGGCAATAGGCGCTGCATTGCGAACCAAGCCCAGTGCCCACCTGGTGGCGTACCGATCCACGGTGGTGCCAGGGACAGTGGAAGAAACCTTGTGCCCGGTTCTGGAATCGGAGTCGGGAAAACGTGCGGGCGAAGGATTTGATGTCGTTTTTCAGCCGGAATTTCTACGCGAAGGAAGTTCCATTAAGGATTACGACAATCCTTCATTCACCATCGTTGGCGCACGTACGCCGCAAGCGGCGGAACCTTTGCGTGCGTTATTCGGTCATTTGCCAGGGAATTTTTTTACCACCTCCATTCGTGCAGCAGAAACCATTAAGTACTGCTGCAACAACTTTCACGCATTGAAAATTACCTTTGCCAATGAAACGGCGCGTTTGTGCGAAGCGCTGGGTGTCGATGCCTTTGAGGTCATGGATCTGGTATGCCGTGACACCCGATTGAACATCTCTCCGGCCTATCTCAAGCCGGGGTTCGCGTTCGGGGGTTCCTGCCTGCCCAAGGACCTGCGCGCCACCACCTACCTCGCCAAAATGAGTGACGTCGAGCTTCCGCTGCATGCGAGTCTTCTGACATCAAATCGCATTCATCTGGATCATGCTATTGCCAAGATAATGGCATCGGGCTGCCGTCGTGTAGGGATGCTCGGGCTTGCCTTCAAGACCGGTACCGACGATTTGCGTGAGAGCCCGCTGGTCGCGCTCGCAGAGCACTTGATCGGCAAGGGGCTAACTCTCAAAATATACGATCCGGAGGTCCATTTGTCGCAGTTGCTTGG
>JAYVQD010000152.1:0-9050 GCA_043777275.1 Nitrosomonadales bacterium | reverse complement strand
CTAATGACCGATTACACAAAATTATTTACACCCTCAGAGCGGCACACTCAAGTAACGACCGTGACAAGTAGTACCGACCGCACCAAGGAACAGTTGCTTAGCGACTTTAGCCGACACTCACTGTACACCTACCGGGCTTACACCGCCTCACATGCACCGTGGCCGATATCCCGACTATAGCCGGGAATCTCAACCGGCATCACACCGGGAACCCAGTGTGACACGCACCCGATGCGCCACGTTCCCTGCCTGTATTTCTACGCCTTTCGCAGAGAAAAACAACCACAATCACATGAGATTTTTGATCTGGATCAACTGTGGATTACGTGAAGGCTTACACGTGAATTCACGTGCATTCTCAGCAGATCGCCGCAAGCTGATGAATCGCTGACAGACCCGCGCCACCGTCAATGCAGCACCGCTTTCGCGAAGGTGAATCCGCCGCCTTTGCTGATATCCACGTGAATGGCATCCTTCGCGGCAAAGCGGCCTTCCAGTATGGCCTTCGCCAGCGGATTTTCGAGTTGCGCCTGGATCGCGCGCTTCAAGGGCCGCGCGCCATACACCGGATCGAATCCCGCGGACGCCAACTCACGCAGCGCAGCTTCGCTGACATCGATTTTCATGTCCATCGCGGCGAGGCGTTTTTCCAGATAGGCGAGCTGTATCTTCGCAATCGACTGGATGTGTTTCTCATCCAGCGCATGAAACACCACGATCTCATCGATGCGGTTGATGAACTCCGGCCGGAAATTCGCCTTCACTTCCCCCAGCACCGCGAGCTTGATGAGTTGATAGTCGTCGCCCTGCATCTGCTGAATCATGTGCGAGCCCATGTTCGAGGTCATCACGATCACGGTGTTTTTGAAATCCACCGTGCGCCCCTGGCCATCTGTCATGCGCCCATCGTCGAGCACTTGCAGCAGCACGTTGAACACATCCGGGTGCGCTTTTTCGACCTCATCGAGCAGGATCACCGAATACGGCTTGCGACGCACCGCTTCCGTCAGATAGCCGCCTTCTTCATAACCCACATAGCCGGGCGGCGCGCCGATCAAGCGCGCGACCGAATGTTTTTCCATAAATTCGGACATGTCGATACGGATCAGATGATCTTCGGCATCAAACAAAAACGCCGCCAGCGCTTTGCAAAGCTCCGTTTTGCCCACGCCCGTGGGTCCCAGAAACAGAAATGAGCCATAGGGGCGCTTGGGGTCGCCCAACCCCGCGCGCGAGCGGCGTATGGCATCGGCCACCAGGCGCACGGCCTCGTCCTGTCCCACCACGCGCGAATGCAACTTATCTTCCATCTTGAGCAGCTTCTCGCGCTCGCCCTGCATCATGCGCGACACCGGTATGCCTGTTGCGCGCGACACCACTTCGGCGATTTCTTCGGTGCCCACTTGCGTGCGCAACAGTTTGTGTTTGACTTCATTCCCGCTTTCTTTTTCGACCTGTTTTAGCTGCGCTTCGAGCTGCGGCAGCTTGCCGTATTGCAACTCGGCAACCTTGTCGAGCTTGCCTTCGCGTTGCAGTTTCACGATGTCGGCACGCGCGCGCTCGATTTCTTCTTTCACGTGCGCACTGCCCTGCACCTGTGCTTTTTCGGCTTTCCAGATCGTTTCGAGGTCAGAGTACTCGCGCTCCAGCGATTGGATTTCGGCTTCGATCAGCGCCAGGCGTTTTTTCGAGGCGTCGTCTTTTTCGCGTTTAACCGCTTCGCGTTCGATCTTCAACTGGATCAAGCGCCGGTCGAGCTTGTCCATGACTTCCGGTTTGGAATCGATTTCCATTTTGACGCGCGACGCGGCCTCGTCAATCAGGTCGATGGCTTTGTCCGGCAAAAACCGATCCGTAATGTAACGATGCGACAACTCCGCCGCCGCCACGATAGCCGGGTCGGTGATATCCACGCCGTGATGCAGCTCGTATTTCTCCTGCAAGCCGCGCAGGATGGCGATGGTGCTTTCGACGCTCGGCTCATCCACCAGCACTTTCTGGAAACGGCGTTCCAGCGCAGCGTCTTTTTCGACGTATTTACGGTATTCATCCAGCGTGGTCGCGCCCACGCAATGCAGCTCGCCGCGTGCCAGCGCGGGCTTTAACATGTTGCCGGCGTCGATCGCGCCCTCGGCCTTGCCGGCACCCACCATGGTATGCAATTCATCAATAAAAACAATGGTTTGTCCTTCGTCCTGGGCGATCTCCTTGAGCACGGTTTTAAGCCGTTCTTCAAACTCGCCACGGTATTTGGCGCCCGCCAGCAGCGACGCCATATCGAGCGACAACACGCGTTTGTTCTTCAACGTCTCCGGCACTTCGCCATTGACGATGCGCTGCGCGAGACCTTCCACGATAGCGGTCTTGCCCACGCCCGGTTCGCCGATCAGCACCGGATTATTTTTGGTGCGGCGCTGCAGTATCTGAATCACGCGGCGGATTTCATCGTCGCGCCCGATCACCGGATCAAGCTTGCCCGCGGCTGCGCGCTCGGTGAGATCCATCGTGTATTTTTTCAGCGCTTCGCGGCTGCCCTCGGCCTCGGCGTTTTGCACGCCTTCGCCACCGCGCACGGCGTTGATCGCCTGCTCCAGCGCCGGACGCGTCACGCCACTTTGTTTTAACAAGCGGCCGGTTTCACCTTTGTCCTGCGTGAGCGCCAGCAAATACATTTCCGATGCGATGAATTTGTCATCGCGCTTTTGCGCCTCTTTGTCGGTAACGTTAAGCAAGTTGGTCAGATCGCGCGACACACTGACTTCACCGCCGGTGCCTTCCACCTTCGGCAGCCGCTCAACGGCTTGCGTCAGCGCGGTACGCAACGCAGACACGTTGGCGCCTGCGCGCGCCAGCAGCGACGCGGTGCCGCCATCCTCTTGTTGCAGCAACGCGTGCAGCAGATGCTGCGGTTCGATGTACGCGTGGTCGCTGCCTACTGCCGTGCTTTGCGCGTCGGCGAAGGCCTGTTGAAAGCGGGAGGTAAATTTGTCGAATCGCATGGGGCCGCCGTATTCATTGGGTTGCCAATAAAGATGGGGGCCGCACACGCGGATTCAAGGCGACGCCGGGCATAGATACGTAACTATTTGTTTTTATTGAATTATTTAAAAACTTCTGTGCAGCGAAATCATAATCAGTCGCAATGACTACGCTGCCACAGGACGCTCCGCCAGGGCCTTGATATGGCGCAGCAGTTCGCCCTCTTCGTAGGGCTTGCCGAGAAACACATCCACGCCGAGTTCGGTGGCGTGCTGCCGGTGTTTGTCCGCCGTACGCGAGGTAATCATGATAATCGGCAGCGCTTTCAAGCCGGCGTCGGCACGCACATTGCGCGTGAGATCAAAACCGTCCATGCGCGGCATTTCAACGTCGGTAATCATCACATCCGGACGCTGGTCCTGTAATTTTTCCAGCGCATCGACGCCGTCCTTGGCCACCACCACCGCGTAGCCTTCACGCGTGAGCAGACGGCCCGTAATTTTGCGCACGGTGAGCGAGTCATCGACCACCAGCACCATGCGTTGACGCGCGGGTTCCGCCACGACCTCTACTGCTGCGGGCATCCCGGGCGCGCCTGCTGCTGCGCCCGGCGCCGCCTCGCTGGGCGGAATCACCAGACGTGATTTTTCTTCCGCGCGCAACGCGAGTTGCACCGGGTTCAAAATCAGCACCGTTTCGCCCGAACCCAGCACTGCCGCGCCCGTCACCCCCGGCACGCGCGCCAACTGCGGGCCGATATTCTTGATCACGATTTCCTGCCCGCCGACGATATCGTCCACCTGGATACCCACGCGCTGACCGGCGCTGCGCAGCAGGACGACCGAGCCGAAGCGGGTTGATTCGGTTTCACCCGGCGGCAGCTCCATCAGATCACGCAAATGATGGAACGGATAGACGTTGCCCTGCCACTCGATTTTACCGGCGCCGCGAGCGGCTACCAGCGCATCTGCCTTGAGCCGCTGCAATTGCTCTACCATCATCGTCGGCACGGCATAAAGATTGCCGCTCAAGCGCAGCACGACACCCTGCAACACGGAAAGCGTGGTCGGCAAATGCACGGTGAACGTGGTGCCCTTGCCAGGCTCGAACGCCGTGCCGACGCGACCGCCAAGCCCGGTGATTTCGCTCATCACCACATCCATGCCCACGCCGCGCCCGGCCACTGCCGTGACTTCGCCCGCGGTGCTGAACCCGGAGCGGAAAATAAAGTTGCCGATCTGCTGGTCGGTCAGCGTTTCGTCGGCGCGCATCAAACCCAGGGTGATCGCTTTGTCGCGAATGCGCGCGATGTTCAGACCGGCGCCGTCATCGCTCATCAGCAATACGACTTCGTTACCTTCCTGCCGCACTTCAATCGTGAGCTCACCGGCATCCGCCTTGCCCGCCTCACGCCGGCGTTCCGGCGCTTCTATGCCATGCGCGATGGCGTTTCGCAGCAAGTGTTCGATCGGCGCCGCGATGCGATCCAGCACGCCACGATCCATCTCCACGTGCCCGCCCTTGATATCGAGCTGCACCCGCTTGCCACTGTCTTTTGCAGCAAGCCGCGCCACGCGATAGAGCCGGTCGGTAAGGCTGGAAAACGGCACCATGCGGATCGCCATCAAATCCTGCTGCACTTCGCGCGTCATCTGCGACTGCGCCGACAGCGCCTTTTCGCCCTCATCCAGATCACGCACGAGATTCTGCTGCACCGTCGCGACGTCGCTGACGCTTTCCGCCATCAGACGCGTGAGCTCCTGCAAGCGGGTGAAACGGTCGATTTCCAGTGGATCGAACTTCGCGTCGGCGCGCTCCGGCGACACCGAGGAGCGCGATTGCATCTGGGTCTCGGCCTGTATTTCCAGCTCGCGCAACTGCGTGCGCAAACGGCCGATGTTGTCGCTCAAGTCACGCAAGGTGCCGCGCGCGCTGCGCAATTCCGCCGACACGCGTGCGCGCGCGATACTGATTTCGCCCGCCTGATTGGCGAGCCGGTCGATCAAATCGGCGCGCACCCGAATCAACGGACGCTGCACATTGACCACGGACTCCGACTGCACAATAAACACCGGCGCGCCCGGCTCGGGTACGGCAGGCTGCACAGGCATGACCACTGATGCCGTGGCGATGCGCATCGACTTGGCCATCCGATCCATCGCTTCGGACAACTCAGCCGGACGCTCGGCAGCGTCGTCCGCTTGCTCCGCACTCTGCAGATTTTCGATCAGTACGCCGATGCGATCAAACGAAGTTTCCAGATCGTCGAACAGACTATCGGGCATCAAGGGCAACAACGAGGCGTTCTCGACGCGCGACTCCATGCCGTGCGTCAACTGGCCCAGCGCCATCGCGCCTGCCATGCGCGCGCTACCCTTTAACGTATGCAACAAGCGTTTGAGCGACTGCGGCACCAGTTTGTCGTCAGGCCGCGCCCGCCAATCTCGCAGATCCTGACCCACCTGCGGCGCCAACTCCTGTGCCTCCGCGAGGAATATCGGCAACAACTGCTTGTCCACGTCATCGCTAAGACGATAACGCCGGCGTTCAATGCCGCCGTCCTCGTCGTCGGACATCGCCAGCGACACGGTACGCGTTCCCTCGGTCTGAAGCGTGACCGCTGCCAGCGGCTCATTCGCCGCTACCGCATTGGCAGGCGCTATCGCCGTGTCAAACGTCAGATCCATCGCCTCCAGCGCCACGGGAGCTTCTGGTACTTCTGATGCTTCCGGTGGCGCCTGTCCCACGCGCGGCGCCATGGCCTCAAGCGCCGACACCAAATGTGGAAACTCGTCCGGCACAGCAAGCGCCGTGATATTGCCGATTTGATCCGTTAATCCGCCCACCGCGCGTGCTATCAACTCAAGCGCCTCCGGCTGCAGTGTCGCGTCGCGATCCATCGCGGACTGCAGCAGCAGTTCAAGGCTGGTGCCCAGATTTCTCACCATCGCGAAACCGGTGGTGCCGGAAATGCCGCTCAAGGTATGCACCGCGCGCAGGAACTCGCCATCGACCTTGGCGCCCGACTGCACGTTGTCGTTGTGCTTGCCCAGCGCAGCAACATAGCTTTGCGCCTCGGGCAAAAATATCTCGTAGAGCTGACGGCTGACGCTCAACGCACCGATATTCACGGTGTCGCCCGCAACCGCCGGCGCGGGCGCCGGTTGCACTAACCCCGCCTGCGTGATCACAGGATCCAGCGGCAGCGGCTCGCCGGCGCGCATTTTTTTCGCCCAATCGACGAGTTGCACCGCATCGATACTGGCCCGTTTATGGCTACGCAGCTCCGTCACCCAATGCGCAAAATTACCGTGCGCGTATTCGATCAGGTAATAAAGGTCAGGCGTGCCGGGCTGCTGCGTGGGCTGCATTTCATTAAACACCTGCTCCATTTCCCACGCGGCTTCGCCGAAGTGCTTCAGACCGATCATGCGTCCGCTGCCCTTGAGCGTATGGAACGCGCGCCGCAGCGTGGTCAGGTGCTCCTGATCCTGCGGATTGGCACGGCTCTCTGGTAGCGTGCCGGCGATGGTCGATAGCACTTCGTCGGCTTCTTCCAGGAATATCTCAAGCATGTCGGGATCGGTATCGTCGCCACCATCGATGGCTGCGACGGACGCGGGTGCCGGTGCAACCGCGACCGGAGGCGGGCTGGGAGGCGCCGCCACCATGGCCGCCGGCGCTGCCGTGGCCGCAATATCGGTGGGCACAGCCACGGGCTGCGGCACTGACAGTCCCATGCGCGTCATGATCTCCGGCAGATTCGCCGTCCCTTGCCGCGCGTCGCTCACAAACGCCGACAGCGCCGTCAGCCGCTGCGCCAACAATTGCTGTGACGCTGCGTCGCAAGATGCGCCGCCTGCATAACGCGCGATATCGCTGCGGCATTGCCGCGTCAGGGCTGCCGCATCGGCATGGCCCAGCACCGACAACGCACCACTCACTTGCGCCATGGGTTTATCCAGTGGACGAATGGCATCGGTCTTGCCGGTATCACGAAACCAGCTTTCGAGAGCTGCTTCAACACTTTGCAAACTGCGCGTCATTTCGTCCTGTACCAGCAACACCAGGCCTTTGGCCTGCATGCGCTGCGCCGGCTCATCCAACAGTTGCGCGACCGGCAAGGAGCGCAGCGCGTCGGGCGCATCGACACCCACCTTAAGCCGCGCCACCATGTCCTGAGAGCGCTGTGCGAAGCCCGCGTCGGGCGCCTTGCCTTCGGTGAGTACGTGATCGATCATCAGCAGCGCACATGCCCCTTCCAGCGCTGCCGCTTCACTCACTTTTCGCTGGCCGGACGCGGTACTGGTTGCAGCAGCGACAGCAGCAGCGATGGCATTCGCGCTCGCCGCAAGCTGCGCCACCAGAGCGTTCAGCGCCGGCTGGCCCAGCGCCTGACAGGATTTTTCCAGCGCGTCCACGCGTTTGGCAAAGTCGCCCACATCACCTTGATCGCCCTGGTCCTCCGCACAGCGGCTCCACAGTTCTTGCAAACCCGCAGCATCACGGCGTGCGGCAGCTACGGCATCGCCACCAAAACCGCCACCCTCGACCACCTCAACCTCCAGCGCGCCTTGCAAGCCGCAGGTTTTTTGAACGGCTTCCACCAGCGGTGTCACTGCGCGCGCGCGCGCGGCCAGATAAAGGGCATCGCGCAGCAGGGGTTCCGACGCGGTAGCAGGGCCTTGCACCATGCGCCCCAAATGCAGATTGAGTTGCGTGATAAAGCGCCGCACCGAATTGTCGGCGGACAATCCGCCGTGCAGCAGCGCTTCAACCACCGCGCACGCGATCCACCATAGCGCGCGTTCCTGACTGGTGCTTTGCGCTGCCTCGACAGCAGCGACGGCATCAGACACCTGCTGCAAGCCTGCAGGTTCGCCGGCATTGCGCAGCCACTGTAATAGACCGGTCTCCAGACGCCGGCGTATATTGCGCAGCGCTTCCGAATTCATCACCACGGCGTCCGCTCGATCGCCTGGCCCCACATTCAGATCGGGGAAAAATAAATCACTGTCGGCGACTTGCTCCACGCCGCGCGCGCGCATGACATCCCGATACACCGGCAATAAGCGCAGCGGTTGATCGCGGCGGCCCGCAATGAGTTCATCCATATAACCCAGCAACGCATCGCTGCCGGCCGCGAATGTTTTGGCAATTAACGGCTGCGCGCCGCTGGCGCCGGATACCAGATTGCCCAGTTCGTTACTGAACTGCACCAAACCTTTGTGATTCACCACACGCAGCGCCGCATGCGCGGATTGCCACTGGGTGTGCGCGACGGTCGGTGCATCTGCAGTGCCCGACGTCAGCGCGCGCGCGGCGGTCTGCAAGGCCTCGCCGACCACGGCGCGCACCGTCGAGCAGGCGTTAATCATGGCAGGAGAAGCTACTGGCATCTTATGTATAAGTATTTGTTTTTAAACAATTATTTGTATACTTCAGACCTTGAAGCGCGAAACCGACGCCTTGAGTTGGCGCGCACGCGCAGCCAGTTCCTTGATCGTCACCGCCGTTTCATTGGTGCCCATGGTCGCCTCACTGGTGAGGGTCAACGAGTTATGCATGCTCCTTGCCACTTCACGCGAGATATCCACCTGCATTTCAGTGCTGACCGCGATGCTCTGAATGCGTTCGGCCAATTCCTTGGTCACGGTGTCGATTTCCGACAGCGCACTGCCCGCCGCATCGGAAAGCTGCGCGCCCTCCACCACGCCCTGCGTACTTTTTTCCATCGCCGCCACCGCATCCTGCGTATCGGCCTGAATCGCCTTGACGATGGCGCCGATTTGTTTGGTCGCCTCTGATGAACGTTCCGCCAGGCGTTGCACCTCTTCGGCCACCACCGCGAAACCACGGCCCGCCTCGCCCGCGCTCGCCGCCTGAATCGCCGCGTTAAGGGCCAGCACGTTGGTCTGCTCGGTAATGTCGGAAATCAGTTCGACGATCTCGCCGATCTCCTGCGACGATTCGCCAAGGCGCTTGATGCGCTTGGAGGTTTCTTGAATCTGGTCACGAATCTGGTTCATTGACTTGATGGAGTTTTGCACCGCTTGCGATCCACGCTCGGC
>JAYVQD010000151.1:0-9051 GCA_043777275.1 Nitrosomonadales bacterium | reverse complement strand
TCGATGCCGTGGCGCATGGTGAAGCCGCGCACCTCATCCGGCTCTTTGCTGACGCCGCGAACAAAGCGCAGGTGCTTGCTCTTGCCTTGCACGGCGGTGACAATTTTCTGTCCCCACCAGCCGATGCCTACGATGGCGGAATTTATCATTTACGTTATTTCCGTTATTACTTTTTCACGGTATAGCGTATCCACTCGTAATCGACGGCGGTTTCGACAACGCGCGACGGTGTGAGCGACAATGTTTCGTGATTCAGCCCGAAGGTGACATCAATGTCTTCGTTCATCGTGTAAGTACCCGGCCGCATCAATACATGCACGCCGCCATCACGGCTGGGCTTGGTATTAAGCAGAATGCCGGGTTCCGGGCGTATCTGATTGCCCGCGCGCAGCTTTGAGCGCATCGACGCTGTTACGGGTTTGCGCGAGATGACACGTATGCCCACCTTGCGTTGCTGATGCTCGTCGCTTTCGACGCGGCGTATCACCGCGATGCTCCAGAAATCGCGAAACTCAAGGCGCATGGCGATCAGCGCCCCGAGGCGCAGCCACGCGCGCAGCCCCTTGGGCACAATGGCGCGATAGCCGCCACGGCCCGCGTTATCGACAATCCAGAATTCCGGCCGCGACGACAGCGTGGTGAAATCGAGCTCGCCCAGTTCGGCGGCTTCCAGTGTCTGCCGCACCGAACCGTAATCGTGTTTGATTTCGATACTGGTGGTGGTCTCCCGGCGATCCCACTCGCGTGCCGGCGGGGCCTCGCCCCAGTGCAGCACAAAATGTTCCAGCGCTTTCACCACATGATTCATCTCGCCGCCCTTGGGCAGACGGAACGGCACCGGCGTGGCGCCGGTTTTTTGCGTCGATTCAAGGTATTCCTGAATTTGCGGCAACGCCTCCGACGCACCGAAAAAACGCCGATGCTCACCCTTGACCGGCGTGCCCACGATACGCCGCGGCGCCTGTGCGCGGTCCAGTTCAAAATACAGATTCAGCGTTTTACCCGGATGCCGGTCCAGTACGAATGTGTCAGCGAAATGCTCGATCCAGCGATCGGCAACTTCCTGCTCCATCACCGACAGACTGTCGGTGGACGACGCCGACAGCATCACTGCGCGCAGGAACTCCTGCGTCACCGTACTTTTGGTCGGGTTCGACAGATACAGCGTCACCGGCTTATCGGCAACATCGTGCGATTCGGCAAACTGCAGGCATCGCGCGAGACTCGCCCACACCGGCAACTCCACCAGGCCAAAACGAAACGACACCCACTTGATCTGCATCGCAACGGCGCGTGCGCCGCGCGCGGCCAATACCGGCAGCCTGGCCTTCATCTTGCCGGCGGACGCGGGGTCTTTCAGCGCCTGCGCCATACAATCCAGGTACGCATCGCTTAAGGCCACCCAATAGCCATGCGCGATCTCCCACAACACTTTCTCCTGCTTGCGGTTCGCCTGCATCAACGCAAGGTAATCGTCACCGATCTGCTTTTGGTGTTTGCGGTTTGCGGTATCGAGCAGATCCACGCTGTCATAGCGCTGCACCAGCGGAAAACCCTTGGTCTTTTTGATGGAATCCAGCCACACCGTGGCTTTCGCCAGCGCACTGGTGCTATCCGCCTCGCGAAATTGCGTGGCTATTTTCTGGGTTTGACTGAGATCGACCACCATCTTCCCACCCATATCCGCTGGATTCATCGCCCGGCTCCTTTTATGACTGATGACATCCTATCGTAAATTTTCGTAACTCATTGTTATTATGACGCTTCTATGCGCGGACGCCAATGCCCTGCGCGCACCGGCATGCGTCGCCATGCGTTGTCATTCGCCGGCAAGCATCTCAAACAAGCGCGGCGTGAACCGGCTGCGATATTTTTCCAGTGCCGGCGCCATCGCCGCGACAAAACCCGCACGCTCGTCCCGCGTAAGGTCAACGAGGTCATTTTCTCGCGGGTCAATTTTGGCGAGTATCACCGCATCTTCCGCCGCGGCCAGTTGGTGCTGATACGCCGTGGCAATCACCGCTGCCTCATCCACCGCCGCGCGCACTTTGGCGGGCCACGCTGCGTACTGCGCTGCGTTGCAGATCATCGCGGATGCGCCAAAGAAATGCCTGCTTAGGGTGATGTGGCGATGATAGTGATGCACGCCGAAGTTATAGATATTGGTTAGCGGATTATCCTGCGCGTCGAAACGTTCGCCGCCGATCTGCTCGACAAATTCTTTGACATCCGCCGGAATCGGCACGAACCCCAGCGCGGATAACGCTTCGCCGTGCGAGGCGCTCATCTGCGTGCGTATGTTAAGGCCGCGACAATCCGCGGGCGTGCGTATCGGGCGCACTTTGTTGCTCAGATGACGAAATCCGTTGTCCCACAACCCCAATAGCCTGAATGGTGATGATTCTTCAAAGCGCTGCTTGAAAAACGCGCCGAGTGTGCTGCGATTTTCAAAACTAAGCACCCGCTGCACGCTGGCACGATCGCGCACCACAAACGGCAGATCAATCACCGCCAGCTCCGGCACCCAGCGCGTGAAGCGCACCGTTGAAATATAGCAGCAGGAGAGTTCACCGCTTTCCACCATCAACGGCAGGTCACCGGATTTGCGGCCCAGTTCCAGCACGTTGCCGATCAGTTGAAAATCAATTTTTTCACCCAGGCGCTCGCGCAAGACTTCGCCAAAGCGTGTAGCCGCTTGATTGTGGATGGACGCTGGTTTTTGATAGCCACCAAAATCAAGTTTTAGTTTCGTATTCACGGATGGCTTTCTCAAAACGACTGGTGTCGCGTGTTATCATTTTCTCATGTTTAGCGCGCCTTCCGAGTGCGCTCAATCGAGGAGCATTCATCTTGCACAAATTTTTTATTCCCCTGTTCAGCGGCGTGCTGTTCGTCGCCGGCGCGCAGGCACAAAATTTCCCCACCCGCCCCATCCGCGTGGTAGTGCCGTTTCCGGCGGGCGGCAATGTCGATACCTACATCCGCCAGCTCGCGCGGCAAATGGAAAATTCGCTGGGCCAATCGCTGGTGGTCGACAATCGCGGCGGCGCCAACGGCATTGTCGGCTGCGACATCGTGGCCAAGGGCGCGCCGGACGGCTACACCATCCTCGCCACCTCGATCGCGTTCGCGGTGAACCCGGCGATGTATAAAAAGCTGCCGTATGACAGCGAAAAAGATTTCACCCCCATTACCAATTACGCCAACGGCTTGGGCTACATACTGGCTTCGCATCCGTCGGTGCCTGCCACCAATATCAAGGAGCTGATCGCGCTCGCCAAAAAACAGCCGTTGCGCTACGGCACCGCCGGCATCGGCAACGGCCAGCACCTCGCGGGTGTGCTGTTCTCGCAAAAAGCCGGCATCGAAATGCTGCATGTGCCGTACAAAGGCGGTGGCCCGGTGCTGACCGCCGTGCTGGGCGGCGAAGTGCATATCAATTTCCCCGGCGCCAGCGTGGCCGTGCCGCATGTGAAATCCGGTAAGCTGCGCGGGCTGGGTTTCACCGGCGACAAACGTATTTCTTCCCTGCCCGATGTGCCGACCATTGCCGAAAGCGGATTGCCCGGCTTTAATTTCGACACCGGCTGGCACGCCATGTTCGGGCCGCCCAAAATGCCGGCCGCGCTGGTCAATCAATTTCACGCCGCCGTGCGCAAGGCGTTTGAAAACGCACAACTGCGCGAAACGTTTTCCAGCACCGGCTATGAACCCGCCGCCGCCGCCCCTGTGGAATTCGCCAAACTGTTTAAAGCCGATCTCAAAAAATACGCCGAAATCGTGCGCGCAGCTAAAATCGAAGTACAGTAAAATACTGTTTAAAAACAAATACTTATGCAATCGTGACGGCTAGAGAACCCATTGGCGTCATCGGCCTCGGCCTGATCGGTACGTCGCTCGCGCAACGGCTGCTGCAAGCCGGGTTTCCGGTCGCCGGCTTCGACATCGCGGTTGAACGCCGTGACAACCTCGCGCGCCTCGGCGGCGTTGCGTGCGCCTCTGCGAAAGAAGTGGGCGAGCGCTGCAAGACAATCGTGCTCGCGGTGTTCAACACCGATCAGGTTGAAGCCGTGCTCGAAGCCAGCGACGGCGCGCACCTCGGCAGCGAACACACGGTGATCTGCACCAGCACCTGCGACCCGGATCGCATCGAAGCCCTCGCCGCGCGCGTGGCAAAACGCGACATCCATTTTCTCGAAGCGCCACTGTCCGGCAACAGCGACCAAATCGCCAAAGGCAACGGCATCGCACTCATTGGCGGCGAGCGCGCCACGATGGATTTCGCGATGCCGGTATTGAACGCGTTGTGCAAACAAAGCTACCACCTCGGCCCCGCAGGCTCCGGCGGACGCGCCAAACTTGCGGTCAATCTGGTGGGCGGATTAAACCGCGCGGTAATGGCCGAAGGCCTTGCCTTCGCCGAAGCGATGGGCCTGGAACTCGTGCCGTTGCTGGAAGTGCTGAAAGGCTCGGCTGCCTATTCGCGCACCATGGACAATCGCGGCCTGAAAATGATTCACAGCGATTACGCTCCGCATGCGTGGCTGACGCAATCAATGAAGGATTTCACACTGATGCACGAAGTGGCGGCGCGCGTGGGGCAGGAGTTACCGCTCGCCGCGCAATACGTGCAGATCGTTGAAAGCTGCATCGCGCACGGCGAGGGCCAGCTCGACAACTCGGTGGTGATGCAGGAAATGCGGCGGCGGCGCAAACCGCCGCAAAGCTAATCCAGCCGCACGTTCGCCTCGCGCGCGATCCGGCTGTAGCGCGCACCGTCGGATTTCAGTAGCGCGGCGAATTGCTCAACAGAACCCGCCGCCGCGATCATGCCCTGCGAGCGCATCAGCTCGCGCACTTCAGGCGTGCTCAACACCTTGTTGATTTCCGCGTTAAGGCGCGAGATTACCGCAGCCGGCGTAGCCGCATGCACCACGTAACCGTTCCAGTTGATCGCTTCGATTTCCGGCACGCCGGCTTCGCGCGCCGTTTGCACATCAGGTACCAGCGCATCACGCTCGGCGCTGGTAACCGCAAGCGCGCGCAATCTGCCGCCCTTGATAAACGGCGCGGTGGCAAACAGATTCACCAGCACACCGGTGATGTGTCCGCCCACCGCCGCCGTCACCGCGGGCACTTCGCCCTGATACGGCGTATGCACGATGTTCACCTTGTGCGCGAGCTTTAATGCTTCGCCCAGCATGTTGTGGCTGGTGCCGGGGCCGGAGGTGCCATAGCTGATTTCGCCCGGCCGCGCGCGGGCGAGCGCGAGGTATTCCTTCATGTTCTTCACCGGCAGCGACGGGTTGACCGCAATCGCCATCGTCAGCCCCATCGCCTGTGCGACCGCCTTGAAATCTTTTTCGGTGTCGAACGGCACCTTGCTGCGCACCGCGTGGTGCATGGTAAAGCTCGGCCCTATCGACAGAATGGTGTAGCCGTCGCCCGGCTGGCGCGCGACATATTCGGTTCCGATCACGGTGCCGCCACCGGGGCGGTTTTCCACCAGCACGTTTTGCCCCAACTGCATGCGCTGCGCGATGATGCGCGCGGTCACGTCAAACGATCCGCCCGCAGGGAACGGCACCACGATACGCACCGGCTTCGAGGGGTATTGTTGCGCCGCTGCATGGGCGCAGGCAAGGCAGGTAAACACGGCGGCTAGGTACGGTCTTGCGGAAACCTTCATTTGCATTCTCCCTGTCGTTGGCATACTTGCACTACAAGATAATATCAATCCGCCCGCAATCCCGTCGCCTTGACGATTTTGGCAAACCGCGCCATCTGCGTTCGTATGTAGGCGTCCAGTTCCTGCGGCGTGCTGCCCACCAGTTCCAGCCCTTGCGCTGCGGCCTGATCCCGATACTCCGAGTGCTTCGGCATTTTTGCGATTTCCGCACTGAGGCGCAGTAATAAGGCTGGCGGTGTTTGCGCCGGCGCCAGCACGCCGTGCCAGGTGCCGATGTCGTAGCCCGGCAAGGTTTCCGCCAGCGTCGGCACTGCGGGCAAGCGCGCGATACGGCGCGGCCCGCCTATCGCCAGCACGCGCACGCGGCTGCCGCTGATGTGCGGCATTATCGCGGGCAGCGTGACAAAGCTCATCTGCACTTCGCCCGACAGCAGCGCGTTGAGATTTTCCGCAGTGCCTTTGTACGGCACGCGCACGATGTCCACGCCCGCCATCAGCTTGAGCAATTCAGCGCCCAAGTGCGCCGATGAACCGTTGGTGCCCGACGCATAGTTGAGTTTGCCCGGTTGCGCCTTCGCCAGATCGATCAATTCTTTTACGTTCTTCACCGGCACCGAGGCATGCGTGAGCAGCAGGCTGTGCGTCAGCGCCACCAGGCTCACTGCCGCGAAATCCTTGAGCGGATCGAACGGCAACTTTGCGTGCAGGCTGGGTTGCACCGCGTGGCTGGTGTTGGTCATCAGCAACGTGTATCCGTCGGGGCGCGCCTTGGCTGTCATTTCCGCCGCGATCAAACCGCCGCCACCGGGACGATTGTCGATCACCACGGTTTGCCCAAGGCCATCGCCCAGTGCGCGCGCGACGCTGCGCGCCACCATGTCGGTGCTGCCGGATGCGGATGACACCACGATCATGCGTATGGGTTTTTCGGGATACTGCGCGGCAGCGTGGCTGGCCACGCACCACGCACCGCACACACTGAGGATTACCGCTATTCTCATATCGATGTGATTTCTTGGAGACTGTGCACCATTGTAACGGCACGATACTGCTAGAATCAAAACTCACTTGCGAACTTACTTGCAGATTCACGTTCATAATAATTTTTACTCAAGATCGCCATGCTGATTCTCTCCAACGAAGACGCCGAATCGCTGCTCACCATGCCCGATTGCATCACGGCCATTGAACAAGCCTATCGGGAGTATGCCCACGGCCGCGCCGCCAACGCCGCGCGCTCCGATGCGGTGTCCACCACGGAACATCCCGATGCGGTTTACTCCCTGAAACTCATGGGGGCGGTGTTGCCAAGTCTCGGTGTGAGTGTGCTGCGCTTGAACTCGGACATTATTTCGTTTGGCAAACAGCGTCAGGTGAAATTGCCGCTGGCGCCAGGCAATCGCTACACCGGGCTGGTGTTGCTGTTCAGTGTCAACACCGGCGAGCCGCTGGCGATATTCCCTGACGGCGTGCTGCAATGCATGCGCGTGGGCGCTACCTCTGCTCTCGCCACCCAAACCATGGCGCGCAAAAATCCGCGCATCGTTGGCGTGATCGGCGCGGGATGGCAGGCAGGTGGGCACATCAAAGCCATCACCGCCCTGCATCAGCTCGACGAAATCCGCTGCTACAGCCCGACACGCGACAAGCTTGTGGCCTTCTGCAGCGAGATGAGCAAGAGCACAGGCGTGGCCGTCGTACCCGCGCTATCCGCCGAAACCGCAGTCAAAGGCGCGGACATCGTGTTATGCGCCACCAATGCCTCGCAGCATGTCTTCAAGGAACAGTGGCTGGAACCCGGCATGCATGTCTGCACCATCCGCGGGCCGGAACTGGAGCCGGGCGTGGTGGCGCGATCCGATATTGTGGCGGTCAATGATCGCGTGGCACACGACAATGTGAGCATCACGAAAGGCGTGACACTGCCGAAAAACCGTCACAGTATCGCCGGACTCGACCCCACCGTGACGCCCACCCTCGGCGACCTGATCGCGGGCTTGGCGCCAGCGCGCGTTTCCGATCAGCAGAAATCCTGCTTTGTTAATTTGCCCGGCATCGGCCTGCAATTCGCCGCCGTCGGCGCGGCGCTTTACCAAAAAGCGCTGGCCGCGAAACGCGGGCATGAATTGCCGACCGAATGGTTTACCGAAGATGTGGTGCCGTGATGAACCAGGCTGCAATGTTTGTCCAGCATGCAATAGACTCAAAAGGCTCATAACCAAACACTGTCGTTCCCGCGTAGGCGGGAATCCATAACACATTCGCTCGTTCCACCGCCTCATGGATTCCCGCCTACGCGGGAATGACGGTGAGGGGGTTATCGTAGCTTTACGTCTACTTTTTTAGTTTGGCAAACGCCAGCGCCATCGCGCTGGGCGCTTCCTGCGACGGACGCCCGCCATCACGCGCCCCGCCGCCTCGGCTTTCGGAACCACGCCCCGCGCCACGATCATTACGCGGCGTGGCCCCCGCCGTCGCCATCGCCTGCCGTGGCGGCGCGCGCATCTCCGCGGTATCGGTCAAACGCATGGTCAACGCGATGCGTTGCCGCTTCACGTCTACCTCAATCACTTTGACTTTGACGATCTGGCCGGGCTTGACCATTTCATGCGGGTCTTTGACGAATTTATTCGCCAGCGCCGACACATGCACCAGTCCATCCTGATGCACGCCGATATCAATAAACGCACCGAAGGCCGCGACGTTGGTCACCACGCCTTCGAGAATCATGTCAGGGCGCAGGTCGTTGAGGGACTCGATGCCGTCCTGAAAGGTTGCGGTTTTGAATTCGGGGCGCGGATCGCGGCCGGGTTTTTCAAGCTCGGTGAGAATATCGCGCACTGTCGGCACGCCGAATTTTTCATCAATAAAATCAATGGCTTGCAATCCTTTCAAAGTCTCAGGATGGCCCATCACTTCGGTAATACTTTTACCGATGCGCGCGAGGATGCGTTCGACCACCGGGTACGCTTCGGGGTGTACCGATGAGCGATCAAGCGGATTGGCATTTTTGCCCTCAGCGTTAATGCGTAGAAAGCCTGCCGCCTGCTCATAGGTTTTATCACCCAGACGCGGCACTTTGCGCACGCTGTTGCGATTGGCAAATGGGCCGTTGGCATCGCGGTATTCAACAATGTTTTTTGCCAGCGTGCTGTTAAGCCCCGACACCCGCGCCAGCAACGGCGCCGAGGCGGTGTTCAAGTCCACCCCCACGGCGTTGACACAATCTTCCACCGTCGCATCGAGCGAACGCGCGAGTGCGCGCTGGTTTACGTCGTGCTGGTACTGGCCGACACCGATGGCCTTGGGGTCTATCTTCACCAGCTCGGCCAACGGGTCCTGCAAGCGGCGCGCAATCGACA